>DATGIY010000653.1:0-9866 GCA_035295475.1 Terriglobales bacterium | reverse complement strand
AGGGCACGGCTTCAGCCGTGCCGTAATTCGCGCCGCGATTCGCCGGGTGCTTCTCGGACCTGAACAACTTTCCTACGCCGGGAAATGACTCAAATACCACTTGTTTGTTCCTGGCCGTACCGTGAGCACGAACTGGCTCAGAATTTCACTCAACCAGAGCCTATATGCTGCGTTATTGAACCCGACCTTCATACCCCACCCGTGTTAAAGTCGCTGTTTCCAGCGATCCAACTGGTTCTCTTGCAAATTACGTGCCATTCCAGTTGTCACTGATTTCACGGGCCTTAAGCCGCTGACCGACCTAGGTTTTGATAAAACTTACACACGGTGCCTACACCTGACTGTGGGCCGAGGGCTTCAAGGCTTTGATTCCGCCGCTGGTGCGCACCCCCAGCGTCCGCCCAGCCCTTCCCGGAATTTTTCCCGTTCCTCGGGCGTCATCTGCTCCCAGCGCTCCCTCAGACGGTGGCGCCAGCGCCTCCCTCCTCCCGAACCACGGAAGCCGCCGAACAGGATCTTGCACAGGATGAACAGGCCCAGTGCCTGCCAGTAGCTGATCACTTTCCAGCCAAACACCGCTGGCATCAGCCAGTTCCACAGGCTCATGACCACCCACCCAAACAGGGCGACAAACAGAATCACCAGGGGCAGGAACATCAGCACGCGAAGTATGCGATGGCGTCTCATTTTTATAACTCTCCCGTTCTCAAGAATTCCTTGTAGATAGCCTGCAGCCGGCGCCGCAAATGCACTACCGCATAATGCTTGCGCGAGAGCAGCGTGTTTACCGTTACGCCGGTACGGGCGGCAATCTCCTTGAAGCTGTAACCCTCGATCTCATGCGCCACAAACACCTCCCGCTGTTCCTCCGGCAACTCTGCCAGGGCTTCCTCCAGTTCCTCCAGCAGAACCGAACGTGCGTATGCTTCCGCTGGTCCGGCGTGTAGCGCCGGCAGCACGTCCTCCAGCTGGAAGGATTTTTCTTCTTCCGGCATACTTGCCGCACCGCTGTCCAGCCCTTCCCGCCGCCTCTTGCGGAACAGGTCAATGATGCGATTCCGCGCCACTTGGTACATCCAGGCGCCCCACCGCTGCACCGGTTCCATCAGCCGCGATGCCTCGATGACCTCGAAGAAGACGTCCTGCACAAGGTCGTCCACGTCGGCTTCATTGGGCACCCGCTTGCGGATGAAATGGCGCAGCCGTGATCCCTCGGCCGCGATGATTTCCGAGATTCGCCGGTCTTGCTCGCTCATCGAGGTGACGCTCGACAGCCCATTCATCCTGCTCTGTAGACGAACGGCCCGGGCAAATATTGTAGGGATTTCGGGTCCCCGTCTCCGGGCGCTGCCATTCCCGGCGTTATAGGAGCCCTATCGTGTTCTCGGGACAGGAATTGCGACCAGGTATCTCTCTAGCGAAGTGGCGTGCCATTCGCAAGGTCTACGGGTTCGCCTCAACCGAACCGCTCGCATATTCACGAACACGCGAGATGGTTCTTCGGCAAGCATCCTTTCGCTAAACCGACGTGGTAGATGCCTGCCTTATCCGCGACCTCTGCGTTAAGGTTCTCCCATAGCAACTTAGCGCGACCCTGCCGGTTGCCACAGCTCGATGGGATTGCCTTCCGGATCATGCAGCCGGGCAAAGCGCCCGTTGGGATAGGAGCGGGTCAATCTTCACTTCGATTCCCGCCGCTCGCAGCTGGGCCGTCATTTTGTCCAGATTCCGCACCCGGAAGTTCACCATCCAGCTCTTCTGCGGATCTCCGAAGTAGTGGGTACTCTCGGGAAATGCAGTGAACACGGTAGGACCCGCCTCCTGCTGCCAGACTGGTCCCCCGTAGCTCGTGGGCGTAGGTGTGATTCCCAGGTGTTGCTCGTACCAGCGCCCCAGCGCCGCCGGATCGTGGGCGCGAAAAAACAGTCCGCCAATTCCTGCCACTTTTTCCTTTTCCGCTTCTTGCGCGAGCTCGTTCTGAGCCGCGTCTCCCGCTGTCGCCGACTTTTTTGTTTTTGTGGCTGCCTGCCGTGCCATGCCCAGCCCATTCCGGCTCAAAACGAAGCTCGACCCGAAGCCCAGCGAAACCATTCGCAACAGCTGCCGCCTGGGGAAACTCATCTGCTCCTCCTGAGTAGCGCCCGATTCATGCCGCAGTGCTCGGTATTTGCAACCATGGCCTAGCGCGCTCTGCGCGCGCTTGCGTACTCCCGCAGGATTCTCCTGATGTGGTGCTGAATCAATTCCGGCGCGCGGGCACGCAGCGTTCCCGCTCGCAACGCCTCATATTCCGGTGCCAGGTATTGGCTAATCAGCGTGCCCGGGATCACGGTGTCCGCCAGGTTGGCGAGCAGGCGCTCCAGCTCTTGCTGCACCGGCGGGCAGTGCCAGTAATACCGGCAGCGATCGCTATAACTGTAGGCCCGCGCCAGCCGAATCTGCTGCTCGTCGCCATGGTAATAGGAGCGCCACTGCCCCGGCTCGCGCACCATGGCCGCATCCAGCGCCTCTCGCACCGCGGAAAGCTGCACGTCTTTTCTGCTGCCAAATAGCTCCCGCTCCATCATGCTCAGAGCAAACACCGCTTCCCGGAAGGCGAACGTCAGCCACGGTCCCACCTTCAGGATGGCGAAGTGATCTTCCACCATCTCCGCCAGGTGCTCGGTTTTCTGGTAGTCCGTGGAGTGTGCCTCATAAACCAGCGCCGGATGAGCGGGCAGAGCGTGCACCAGCGCGCGCTCTTTGCGGCGATCGTAGTCGAAGACCGAATTTTCCCCGAACTCCACTCCCGGTTGCACCACCAGCCCGATGGCTCGCTCCCACGCGGATTGCAAGCCCCGCGCCGCGAACGCGCTGCGAAACGTTGCCAGCGTTCGCTGCACGTGTTCTACGCTGGTCACCGCGGGAGCCTCGCCGGGCAGCGATTCACCGCCGGGCGCCGGCACTTCTGTGCCCGCTACGTACAGCAGCCGCGGCGATCCCGCCGGCAATTCCGCGTACGCTTCCTCCGCGCTCTGGCACAATGCCGCTGCCCGCTGCGCCACAGTTTCCTCGTCCAGGCTCTGATCGTCAGCACAGGCCATGCTGGTATCGAGATGGATCTTGCTGTAGCCGGCCAGCACGCACGCTCGCACCAGCTCGCGCGCTTGGCTCAGCGCCTCCGCCGCGGGGCTGTTTCGCCAGGGAAACGGGCCCAGGTGATCTCCTCCGATCAGAATTTGATCGTGCGCCACGCCCGCTTCTTCTGCTTTTTTGTGAAGCCAGGCTGCAAATTGTTGTGGCGTTTGTCCGCTATACCCGCCCAGCTGATTTACCTGGCTCGATGTCGATTCCACGTGCAGAACCGAGCCATCCTCGCGCGCTTGCTGGATGGCCGCGTCGATCACCCAGGGATGAGCCGAGCACACCGCATACACGCCCACCGCTTCTCCCCGCCGGTTGCGCGTCACCAGCGCCCGCAAACCTTCGCTCGCTGGCGCGTTGCTCGCGGGCTGTTGCCGATCTGGTTTCCTGTTCTCCATTTCTCGCACGCGTTTCTTGCTCGCACCGGCATCATACTCGATTACTTTGGTGACCTGGCGCGTGGCGAGTTTGGATTGCCTCTTGACATCCCACACCCGTCCGCGTCACAGTGCCGATAACCCTGAACCGTTCTTTCCAGCCACTTCCGACTTGAACACGTGGTGACGCGCCCCTGGGAGTTCCATGCTCATACGTAGGTTCATGCATCGTGATCTCTTGCTCGCCTTTGCGGTCCTCTGTCTCTTTTCCCTGCCGGCACTTGCCCAGCCCACCTGCAGCATGCAGGTGACTCCCAGTTCCGGCATCGCTCCCCTGACCGTCACCGCTTCCGGGCTATGCACTTCACCGGAGCACAACATCACTGAGGTGTTGCTCAGTTGGGGCGATGGCACCCAGATCTTCGTCCCCCAGGGATTCACGGAGAACCATACCTTCAGTTCAAGTGGAACTTTCACTGTGGTCGTAACCGCCATCGACAGCAATGGCCTGACCGGTTCCGCCCAGCAGACGGTTAAGGTGCTGCCCCCGCTGCAGTGCTCTCCCTCCGCCTCTCCTGCCCGCGGAAACGCGCCTTTGACGGTGAAGATCGCCGCTAACTGCACCGATCCCAATCCCATCTCCAGCGCATTTGTGCAGCTCGGCGATGGCTATTACCAGAACGGACAGACCGCAACTCATACTTACATCTCGGGTGGGACGTTCCACGCCGTAATCAGTGTGAAAGACAAAGCTGGCAATGTGTTTGTGGGAACGGTTGACGTGAGCGTGACCGCCACTTCGGCGGTGTTTGTGGGCATCAACAACGGGGAGGTAAAGGAATTCGGCAAAGACGGTTCGCCGCTCGCCACCCTCAACACCAATGCCGGCGGCTCCACCACCGGTATGGGTTTTGATCAGTTCGCCAATTTGTATGTGACCGACTTCACCGCCAACGGCGTTACCAGGTTCAGCGGACAAACTCCCGCCGCCTTCGGAGCCGGCTACAACTGCAAACCGGAATCCATCGTCTTTGACGCTGCCGGCAATGCCTACGTCGGCGAAACCGGCTGCAGCCACGCCATTGTGAAATTGGATCCTTACGGCACCATCACCGCGGTTTATCAGCCCGCTGTCGAACAGCAGGGCACGGACTGGATCGATTTGGGTTCCGATCAGTGCACCATCTACTACACTTCCCAGGGCACATCAGTTTTACGTTACAACGCCTGCACGCGGCAGCAGTTGGCGCCCCTGACTTCACAGCTGCAGGAAGGCCTGGCCGTGCGTATTCTGCCCGACGGCGGAGTCGTGGTGGCGAACCTGCAGAATATTTTGCGCTTTGATGGCGGCGGCAAGCAGGTCCAGAGCTACGATGCGCCCGACGAGAATTGCTGGTCCGCGCTCGCCCTCGACGGCGATGGCAAATCTTTCTGGGCCTCCGACTATTGCACTTCCGATATTGTCCGCTTCGATCTGAATTCGGGGGCGCAGCTCTCCAAGTTCAATGCCGGTGTGCCCACCAACAGTGTTTTTGGTGTGCAGACCTTCGTCCCGCCGCAGACCACGCCGGCCGGCGCCCTGCTCGCTTCTCCCGGTACCGCCAGCGTCACACCCGGGCAGGCCGCCACTTACTCTTTAGCCTTTTCGCCGCTGGGTTCCGCGGTGGGGCAGACCTTCACCTTTTCTTGTGGCAACTTGCCGGTCGGAACAAGTTGCACTTTCTCGCCGCCTTCCGCTACAGCTCAGTCCGGCGGGGTGAACACCTCTTTGAGCATCAACACCAGCATGGGTGCCGCCGCATCGCTCCACCGCACTCGCGGCGGCTTCGTGTTTGCCATGGTCCTGCCCGTCTTGCCGTTGATTTTCTTTCCCATCCTGCCGCTCTCGCGCGGCAAGCGCCGCCTCTTTCTCATCGCCATGCTTCTGTTGTTCGCCATCGTGACGCTGAGTTGCGGCGGAAGCGGGAGCAGCACCCCGCAATCTTCACCCGGTTCCAATGTCTCGGCTCCGCCCACGCCCAGCAACGGGGCAGCGCCCAGTGGGACCTACACTGTCCTCGTGCATGCCCAATCCGGATCGCAGGAGAGTTCGACCACCGTGCAACTTACCGTGCAGTAGCGGGAAATCAGGCGGTATATGACATAGGTCAATCAATCACCTGACTTATGTCATATATCTGCTCGCCTCCGCGGGGCGTCAGCGCGAAAGGCCGCTGAAAAATAGGGGCAAAAACTAGTCTCGGGTCTCGAAAAGCCACAGCTCCGCACCCCGATTTGCCCGCCCCGGCACCGCTACATACAGGTCATTATGCTTGCCTACCTGTCCCAAATAGGTGCTGGTACGTGCTCCGATGGCGCTGGGGATCTTGCCGATGCGGGCATAGTGGTCGGCGTCTATCTGTTGGAAAACAAAGATGAAACCCTCGCCGCTAGGCACGTAAATCCGCTTCCGGGTGGGGTCATACCACATGTCATCTGAATCCGATGCTCCGGGCAGGTTTTCTATGACTTTTCCGGAATCCATGTCCAATACCAACAACCTCGCTGGTCTACGTGCAGCCACGAAGATACGGTGGTGGGGTTCGTCGAGGGCCATGGGGAAGTTGGTTCCGGCCTGGGTGAGGCGCCAGCGGGTGATTTTGCGAGTCTTGCGGTCAATAACAGCGATTTCGCTGATGGAAGCGAGATTCACGAAGATGCGCGGGCCGCCCTGTTCCAGCTGAAAGGACTCGGGATGCGCGCCAAGTTCGAAGTCCTGCCCCACGCGCTGGTTGGTGGTGGCGTCGAAGGCGCCAATGGCGCCGTCGGCATAACCGACGTAGACGAGGTGACTGGCAGGGTCATAGCGTAGCTGGTCGGCGTCGTCGGAAAACTTAACCGTGGCCAGCAACTTGTAAGTGGCGCCATCAAACACCTGACAGGCGCCATCGCCGCTGTTGGAGACCACGATGTGGTTGCTTTCCGGGATGTAGGCCACGCCCTGAGGTTCGTTGAGGCCTCCGCTGATGGTGTGGATCAGGCGACCGCGGCGGACGTCGGCGACCGTTACCGTGTCGTTGCCATAAACCGCGGTGAAAACCCTCCCGCCTTTAACGTCCACGGCCATGTGGTCGAAGCGGCCTTCGGCGCCGGGCAGGGGGATGATGCGTTCCAGCACCAGGGGCTCAAATTCTTCATCCCGCGGTATTTGCTGCGCGTAGGCGGCGGCCATTAGGAGTAAAGAGGCTATGAAGCTGAGCAGGAGGGTTCTTCCAAACATCGGGCCACAGCCCATGACGGCGTGAGGGAGAGCTTGCGACTTTTGCGGTTTCATTTGGTTTGTGCGCGTGCCAGCCTAGCGCGCGCAGGATTAAGCCGAGCTTAATGGCACAGTTCGGGGGGAGTGAAGGGCCGGGGAATGCAGGGATCTAATCAGGGCAGGCGGTCGCGATCGCGCTTTTTGCGGCCCAAGGCGACATCGGCAAGCTGAAGAAAATGCTCGAGCCCGGTCTGATCTTTGCCGGGAGTCAAAGGCAGGAGGCGCGGACCCTCGTCGCGCGCTGCAGGTGCGTTAGGGGGCAGCGGCCGGAGCCGGGCGGATTTCGTCCTGGAAGCACTGGCTTTGCGTTTCTTCACCGGAGCCTTGGAGTTCGGGCCTGGGGCCTGGCCGACAACGAACTGGCAAACCCCTAAGTTCAGGGACAGTGTACCTTGGTGGGGCATTTTTGCCCACTAGGCAAATAACCTACACACCAGCTGAATACAATACGGGGGTGGCGGAACTGTGCGTTTTTGCAGGCAAGGGCGGAGTGGGCAAGACGACGGTCTCCTCCGCTTACGCGGTTCGCAGGGCCGTGCAGGGCAAGGCGGCGCGGGTGCTGCTCATTTCCTCGGACCCGGCGCACTCCCTCTCCGACTTGTTTGAAATGAAAATCGGCGACCGGCCCACGCCGGTGGCGCTGCCCGGCGGCCGGAGCCGGCTTTCTTTGTGGCAGGTGAATGCGGAGAAGGAGTTCCGCGCTTTTTTAGGCAAATACAAGGAAGCGCTGCTGGACACGGTGGAGAGCGGCACCATCTTCTCGCGGCAGGAGATCGAGCCGCTGCTGGACACCGCCTTGCCCGGGCTGGCGGAGATCTCGGCGCTGCTGGCGGTGGAGCGAGCGCTCGACTCGGGGAAATACGACTGTATCGTGCTGGACACTGCTCCCTTTGGACACACCTTGCGGCTGCTGCAACTGCCGCAACAGTTTGCCCGCTTCCTGGATTTCCTGGATATTGCGGGCAGCCGCGACCAGATTCTGGCGGCCCATTTTGGCGGGAAGGTGGAGAGCGGGCCGCAACGCTTCCTGGGGGAATGGCGGGCAGTGGTGGATTCGCTGCGGCAGGCCATCAGCGGGGAGGGGCGCCTGTTCCTGGTGACTACTCCGGAAAAGTTTTCTCTCAACGAATCGCTGCGGGTGGCAGGGGAGCTGGAGAGCTCGCCGCTGCCGCTGAAGATCGCGGCCGTGGTGCTGAACCGGGCGGTGTTGCGGGCCAGCAAATGCTCTTTTTGCGAAGCGCGAGCGAAGCTGACGCGAAGCGCGAAAACTCTGCTGAGCAAAAATTTTCCGCGCCGGCCGCTCTATATTGGCGAAGACTTGGGAGCCCCTTTGTTGGGGGCAGCACGGCTGCGCGCCTTCGCCGAGCAAGTCTTCGCGGGAAAGCGAACACCGATACCCAAAGCTGCTGCGCCGCGCGCGCCCGAGCTTCGCCTGCGAAAGGTCGGGTGGCCGGGAGTACAGGCGAAACTCACGCTGGTAGTGGGCAAAGGAGGGGTGGGGAAAACGACGGTCTCAGCCGGACTGGGATTTCACAGCCGGGTGACGCGGCCGGGAAAGCCAGTGACGATCTGCTCGGTCGATCCGGCGCCCTCACTGGACGATATTTTCCAGCAGCAGGTGCGAGATGAACTACGTCCGGTGCTGGGGGATAGAGGTTTCAGCGCGGCCGAGATGGACTCGGTGACGGAGTTTGGGACGTGGGTACGGCGGGTAAAAGACAAAATCGATGAGGCGCTGGCCAGCGAAAATTCGGGTGTGCACGTGGAACTATCCTTCGAGCGGCGGCTATTCAGCGCGTTGCTCGACATTGTGCCGCCCGGGGTGGACGAAGTATTTGCCGTCTTTCGCATTCTGGATTTGCTGGCGGCGGGGCCGCAATCGGTGATCATCGATATGGCTCCCACGGGGCACGCCTTAGAGCTGTTGCGAATGCCGCAACGCATGCAGCTATGGGCGCGGCTGCTGTTGAAAACGCTGGCAGCGCACCGTACACTAGCCCTCGCTCAAGATGTGGCGGTGGAAATCGCCGCTTTTGGCCAGCGCGTCCGCGAACTGGCGGCTCTCCTGCAGGACAGCAAGCGGGCGCAAGTGTGGACGGTGATGCTGGCGGAACCGCTGCCTGACCGGGAGACGGAACGGCTGAGAGAACAGCTGGCGAGCTTGAAGATGGGCGCCGGGCCGCTGGTGGTCAATCGCGTTCTGTTCGCCGCCGACGTGGGCAAATGCCGGCGCTGCCAGCGAGCGCGGAGCTGGCAACTAGCGACCCTGGCCCGCATGCAGCGGCGCCTGGGCCACACCGAGCTTTATGTTATCAGGAATTTCGCCGAGGAAATTGCCGGTAAACAAGGACTGCGCAGATTAACCGCAGAATTATGGCAAGCCAGGTAAGAGGCACGAGCGCGAAGCAGGTGGCATACCTGTATGGAATCAGCGCCACCGGGGAGGGAACCCTGGCAGGCGTGGCGGGCGTGGACGGGCGAGCCGCAGTGCAAGCCATAGCGTGCTCCGGCCTGGTGTGCTGGATCAGCGAGGTGGATAAAAAGGAATTCGCCGACGATCTGGCGGGGAACATGGAAAACCTGGAATGGCTGGCGGAAGTAAGCGTGCGCCATCAGCAGGTGGTAGCCGCCATAGCGGGGAAGCGGGACATCTTGCCGGCACGATTCGGGACCGTGTTTCATAGCGCGGCATCACTGGGCGCCGACGTGGCAAAACACACGGCGGAGTTGAAGCAGGACTTAAAGCGGATCAGCGGCTGCGAGGAATGGGGCGTCAAGATCTTCAGCCAGCAGGTGAAGCCACCGGAGTCCACGGGGGCGAAATCGGGGCGGGAGTACCTGCAAGCCAAGGCGGCCGCACTCCACCAGGAAGCTTCCCCGGGGCTGGACGCCGCAGTGCAGCAGCTGGTGGGGGCGCTGGAGGAAGTGGCGGTTGCGATGCTTGCCGGCGGCGGGCCGGTGAGCCGAGGGCAGCGCGGGCTGCAGTGGCAGGGATCAGTGCTGGTAAAGCGCGCGCAGCGGAAGAAGCTGGAGGGGCTGATAGGGCGTTTTTCGCAGGAATGGAAGGG
>DATGIY010000652.1:0-5560 GCA_035295475.1 Terriglobales bacterium | reverse complement strand
TGATAACAACGACTACTTCGGCGGCGCTGCCGCTCAGATACCGTCCATTGACTCCATCCAGGAGTTTGAAGTGCAGACCAATACCTTTTCCGCGGAATACGGGAGAAACTCCGGTTCCGTGGTCAACCTGGTCACGAAGTCGGGATCGAACCAGCTCCACGGCTCGGTCTATGAATTTTTCCGCAATGACGCGCTGGATGCGCGCAACTTTTTCAACGATTCCCGTTTCGCCAAGTCGGCGCTGCGTCTGAACCAATTCGGCGGCACGCTGGGCGGACCCATCGTCAAGAACAAGACATTCTTTTTCCTCAATTACGAGGGCTTCCGCCGGGCGGCGGGAATCACCCGCATCACCAATGTGCCTACGCTGGCGGAACGCGCCGGCCATTTCACCGACAACAATGGAAATCCCATTACAATTCCGGTTAACCCGGTCAGCGCGCGGCTATTCAATTTGTTTCCCCAACCCAATCTGAGCGATGCCTCGGGGAATTTTATCTCCTCGCCCAATCAAACCGACGGGACCGATCAATTTTTGGTGAAAGTGGATCACCACCTGCGCAGTTCAGATACGCTCTCCGCTCGGTACAGCCGCACGCGAGTCGATACCTTCTTTCCTTTTACGCCCGGGCAAGGGGGAACCAACGTTCCGGGCTATGGCTTGAATCAAAACGGCGCCAATCACCTGGTGGCGCTGTCTTACACCCGGGTAATCAGTCCGCGCACGCTGAATGAAGCGCGTTTCGGCTTTACCCGGTCCGACATCTCGCTGGTAACGCAGCCCGGGCCTAAGGCCGCCGACTATGGGTTCAACACCGGCTGGACCGCCAACTCTCCCTTGAGCCTGGGGAATATCCCGCAACTCGCCTTTGCGGGAGGATTCGTAGGCGGCAGTTCCTCGGTCAGCAATCTGGGGGGCGGGATCGATCAACCCAACCGTACGGCGACCAATACCTTTCAGTGGATCGACAACCTCTCCCACACCACCGCCCGGCACTCCATCAAGGTGGGTGCGGACATCCGCTACCTGCAACTGAACCGGCTTTATGACCTGGCTTTCAATGGCCAAATTACCTTCAGCGGCCTCGACAACGTGGCGGGCACGGATGCCAGCGGTAACCCGGTGAACATTCCCAACGCGCTGATCGATTTCGCCGAAGGCATCCCCGATGGGGCGCTGCAATTCGTAGGCGATTCGCATCGTAATTTCCGCAGCAGCAGCTACGGGCTGTTCGCGCAAGACAGCTTCAAGTTGCGCCACAACCTCACGCTCAATTACGGCCTGCGGTACGAGCTCAACACCGTGCTACACGAGGCGCATGGACGCCTGAGTTCCTGGCGTCCGCAGAATTTCACAACCTTCCTAAATCCGACCGATCCGACCATTCAAAACAACCTGGCGGCTCTGCAAGCCTCCGGCATCGTGACCCAAGACCAGGTGGGCGGCATCTACAACGGCGACCACAATAATTTCGCTCCCCGCGTCGGCCTGGCCTGGGATGTATTCGGCAACGGCAAGACCGTGGTCCGCTCCGCCTACGGCATTTTTTACGAGACCATCATCGGCAACATTCCCGGCAACGTGATGCTGAATCCGCCGTTCTTGCCGGACTTTTTTACGCCGTTTCCGTTCGCGGGTTGGCCGAATGCCTTTGCTCCCTCCGGTTTTCCCGTGCTGACCATCACCCAGCAAAACCTGCGCACGCCGTACGCCCAGCAGTTTAACTTCGGCATCCAGCACGAACTGCCCGGGCGTATGCTGCTGGACGTCGCTTATGTCGGGACAACCGGCACCAAGCTGCCCCGCTTTGTGCAGATCGATCAGGCTTACATCACCAAGCAGCAGATTGATTCACTGACCCCCAATGTCGTGACCCGCATGGAGCTTCTCGGCATCCCGCCTGCGGTGGCCAACTTCCTGTACAGCAACCAGCTGTGGGGCGCCATGCCCAGCGTGGTGCGCACACCCTACTTCGGATACGCACAGCTGTTCCAGGCGGAGGACACGGTAAGTTCGAATTACAACAGCCTGCAGGCCAAGCTCGACAAGCGCTTCAGCCACGGGCTGTCGTTCCTGGCGTCCTATACGTGGTCGCATTCGATTGACGGGGCATCGGTGTTCTTCGGCTCGGGCGCGAATGCAACCACCATTTTTCCCCAAGACAACTACAATCTGAAGGCGGAGCACGGCAGTTCCGATTTCGATATTCGGCACCGGCTGAGCTGGAGTTTTAATTATCAGGTGCCCGCCGTCCGCCAGTTGCCGAAGTTCGTGGGCGCGGGTTGGGAACTGGGCGGCATCTTGACCCTGCAGACGGGCCAGCCTTTCTCGGTTCTTACGGGACAGGGACTGAGCGGAACGGGGCTGGGCAACGACCGGCCCAACCTGGTTGGCGATCCGAACGCCGGACCGCACACGGTGCAGCAATGGTTCAACACCGCCGCCTTCGTGGATAATCTGCCGCTGACCTTCGGCACCGCCGGACGCAACATCGTTACCGGCCCCGGATACCGCGATTTCGATTTCTCAATTTTGAAAAACACCAAAATCGGGGAGCGCATGAACGCGCAGTTCCGGGCCGAATTCTTCAACATTTTCAATCATCCCAGTTTTGCCTTGCCCAGCAATATCCTGGCAGCGCCGAATTTCGGTGCGCTGTTCATCACCCCGGATGCGGCGCAGAACAACGTGGGACTGGGCTCAGGCGGGCCGCGGCTCATCCAGGTCGCCCTGAAGCTCAGTTTCTGACCGGGATGGATTTTCTGAAAAACGCGCTGGGTGTTGCCGCCCTGGCCTTATTTGCCAGCTGTCTGCTCCCGGCTGCGCCGACGGTTCAGCCGCTGGGGCAGGGAATTTACGCGTATGTTTCGGATAATGACGCCAGCGCCAACTCCACGTTCCTGATCGGGCGGGCGGGGATCCTGGTAGTCGATACCGGGCTCAACGCCGTGGAAGGAGCGAAGTTGCTGGCGGCGATCCGGCGAGTCTCGGCGTTGCCGGTGAAATTTATCATCAATACCCATTACCACCCGGACCACCAGGGAGGGAACGCGACCGTCGGTCCGGAAGCGGTGGTGATCTCCACTGATTTCACGCGCGAGCGCACGCTGGCGCTGATGCAAAATCCGAAAATGAAAAGCTTTCAGTTTCGGCCGGCGGACGCCACCTTTCAAACCAAGCTGAGGGTGTATCTCGATCCTTATTCTGCGGAGGTGTATTACCCGGGGAAGGCGCACACCTCCGGAGATGCTCTGGTCTATTTCCCACAGCAGCGGGTGATGGCGACCGGGGATCTTTTTCTGAATCGCTCGTGCCCGGCGATGGATGACGGGAGCGCGGCAAATTGGGTGAAGGCTCTGGACCAGGTTCTCCTTCTGCCCCTGGCGCATGTGGTGCCCGGACACTTCGAGGTGGGCAGCAAAGCCGATTTACAGAGATTTCGCAATTACCTCAGCGACCTTTTGCAGCAGGTCCAAGCCATGAAACAGCGTGGCGAGACGCTGGAAGAGGTACGGCACAAGGTGCACATGGGAAAATATGCTGATTTTCGGCAGTTTCCCAAGTTTGAGGCGACGTTCGCGGATAATGCCGCGGTCATTTACCGGCAATTACAGGCACATTAGATATGACTACGCCAGGTTTTCCCGTTAATTGGGTGCGGGAACAGTTTCCGGCACTGCATACGGGCGACAATTTCATTTTTTTCGATAACGGAGCGGGCGCGCAGATTCCGCAGGTTGTGCTGCACGCGGTGGAACATCATCTGGTCCGCCATAACGTGCAACGTGGCGGCCGTTATGGCCGGAGCCAGGCCGTGGATGCGGTGCTGCAGACGGCGCGCCAGAGCGTGGCCGAGTTCCTGAATGCGCGGGACGCGCGCGAAGTGGCGTTTGGCATGAATGCCACTTCTTTTATCCGCCTGGTCAGCCTGGCCATCGGCGAAGGTCTGGACGGGCGCAGAGAAATTGTGGTCACCGACCTGGATCATGAGGCCAACATCGCCACCTGGATCGCGCTGCAGAGCCGAGGGGCGAACATCCTGTGGTGGAAGATGCGGCCGGATGGGACCCTGCATACCGACGATCTGCGGCCTTTGCTCGGGGATCGAACCCGGCTGGTGGCGTGCGCGGTGGCGTCGAATGCCCTGGGTTCCATCGTGGATGTAAAAGAAGTGGCTCGCATGGCGCATGCCGCGGGCGCGGAGGTTTTTCTGGACGCGGTGCACTACGCGCCGCATGGCGTGACTGACGTGCAGGACTGGGACTGTGATTACCTGGTCTGCTCGGGATACAAAATTTTTGCGCCGCACATGGGTTTTCTTTGGGGAAAGCTCGAACTTCTGCAGCGTCTGCCGACATTTCGCGAGGACTTCATTCCGGACGCGGCGCCGGCGAAAATCGAGGTCGGCACCTATGTCTACGAAAACGTCGCCGGGATGGATGCGGCGGTGGGGTATTTGCGGGAGTTGGGGCGGCGTACAGCGCCGGATTCGAGGGAGGTTTCGCCGCGAGCCGCCCTGGTCAACTCGATGGAGGAGATTCGCCGGTACGAAAGAGTCATGGTCGGTGAACTGCTGCGGCGCTTAGCGGAGATCGATAACGTCACAGTCTATGGCATTCAGGATGCAAAACGCCTTGAGCGCCGGGTTCCGACCGTCTGCTTTAACGTCCAGGGGATGGCGGCCGCTGAGGTTGCCGAACAATGCGCGCGCTACGGCATCGGAGTACGCGACGGGAATATGTACTCGCCTCGCCTGCTACGGCGAATAGGAGTCTCTCCGGAAGCCGGGGCGGTTCGCGTTTCCCTAGCGCATTACAACACGGTGGAAGAGATCGAGAAGTTCATCAGCGCTATGCAAGCGATCGCTGCCGCAGCGCGCAAACGCGCAGCCAGCGGGTAGCGGTTAAGAATGCAATGTCAGACCCTTCTACCACTACTGCAGCATCTGCAGCGGCGAGTGCTGACTCTGTTGGCCGGCAGGAGCAGCTGCATCGCCGGCTTAACTCCCGTCAACTCACGATGATTGCCATTGGAGGCGCCATTGGCGTGGGCCTCTTTCTTGGCAGCAGTCTGACGATTGAACTGGCCGGGCCGGGAGTCATCCTCAGCTACGTGCTGGGAGCGTTGATTGCCATCGTAATGGCCTATGCCCTGGCGGAAATGGCGGTCGTACACCCGGTCGCGGGTTCCTTCGGAATTTATGCCGAAAAGTACCTCAGCCAGTGGGCCGGGTTCACGATTCGCGCGACGTATGGCCTGGTGGAGATTATCGCCATAGGAGCGGAGGTAACCGCGGCCGCGATTTACTTCGGCTTTTGGTTTCCGCATGTTCCGGGATGGATATGGGTACTGTTGGTCTCGGTGGGATTGATCACGCTAAACGCGCTGCAGGTGGGTAATTTCGGCGAACTGGAGTACTGGTTCGCCCTGATTAAAGTATTCGCCATCGTGGCGTTCATTGCGGTGGGAGCGTTGCTGATTACCGGCTTGGGCCCATGGCGGGCCGTGGGAGTGGCAAACCTGACGCGGCACGGCGGATTTCTACCTCGCGGCTGGCGC
>DATGIY010000651.1:0-3687 GCA_035295475.1 Terriglobales bacterium | reverse complement strand
CTCGGCGCTGCTCTCGGTACTGGATGCCGAGTTGAGCGCGCCCGATCTGGGCTCGCTGCTGCACAAGGTTCTGGAGATTACCGCCTCGACTTTCGGCGCCCAGCTGGGAACCATTGTGTTGCGCGACCCCGAGGGAGACGCGCTGCGCCTGGCCGCTTCCGTGGGTTTTGGCAGCGAACTGGAAGAGGACTACTGCATCCGGCCAGGGGAGGGCTTTTCCGGTAGAGTGGCCCTTTCGGCCGAGCCCGGCCTGCTGGTGATGGAGGGCAGCGAAGCGCCCCAGGATTCCAATCCCATCCTGCGCCGCAATGCCAAATCGATCTGGGCGGTGCCGCTGAAGAAGAGTTCGGAAGAGACAATTGGGGTGCTGGAAATCGGCTTTGCCGTGCCCTATCGCTGGATGCCGACCGAGCGGGAACTGATGCGAGCCATCGCCGACCGTTCCGCGCTGGCCATCGACCGCATGCAGATGACGGACGCGCTGCGGGAACGGGAATCGCGTATTGCCGAGCTTTCCGCCCACCTGCTGCGGGTACAGGAAGAAGAACGCAAGCACATCAGCCGCGAACTGCATGACGAAACCGGGCAGGGGCTGATGGTCACCCGCCTTTACCTGGGCATGCTGGAAGCCAGCCTGCGCTCGCGCAGCTCCCAGGTGAAGATTCGCGAGGCGCTGGCCGTGGTCGATCGTACCATCGAGGGTCTGCGGCGCATGATCGCCCGCCTCTCGCCGCTGGTCCTGCAGGAACTGGGGCTGGTGGCCGCCATCCGCAAAGAGGCCAAAGATCTGAGCAAGAACACGGGGGTCAAGACCCGGGTAGTAGTGCCCGACGATCTGGGACGTTTCGGGGCGGAAGCGGAGACTGCCATTTACCGCGTGGTGCAGGAGGCCCTGCATAACGTGGCCAAGCATGCGCAGGCAAAGAACGTGACCGTCCAGATCGAGCGCGAGCAGTCGGCAATCAAGCTGCTGGTGGAAGATGACGGCGTCGGCTTCGTGCAGAAAGGTGTTTCCCGGGGGCGCAGCTTCGGTCTGGCCGGCATGCGCGAACGCATTGCCGCCCTGGGTGGGGCGGTGCGGGTGCGTTCCGGCCGGGGGCGGGGAACGCGCATCGAAGTATCTGTGCCGGATACGTCCACGGTCGTATCCCTGCCGGTGGCAGCCGATGCCGCGTACCCCACGCGCACGGTGGCCGCGGGCAGTTCTCTGGCCAGCTAGGGCGAGCAGCAGCGCGGCCCGCCGTTCTTACATCCAAGTAGAAGTTCGCCAAGGTGAATCGATGGCAAAGATCAGATGTCTATTGGTAGATGATCACACGCTCTTCCGCCAGGGAGTCCGCCGCCTGCTGGAAGGCGAATCCGATTTCGAGGTCGTAGGCGAAGCCGCCGATGCCGGCGAGGCCGTCGATAAGGCGCGTGAACTGCGTCCCGACATCGTGCTCATGGATATCGGCATGCCCGGCTTATCTTCCTTCGAAGCCGCTCGCCAGATCCGCAAGAACCGTCCCGAGACCAAACTGCTGTTCCTCACCATGTATGAGGATGAGGACTACCTGGTGCAATGCCTGGAGGTGGGCGCCGCCGGGTATGTGCTCAAGGACACGCCCGCTCCCCAGCTGGTGAGCGCGGTACGCGACGTTTACAAGGGCGGGAAGTACTTGAGTTCGCAGGTGCTCAGCAAGCTGGTGGAGGATTTCCGGGCGCGCGTGCGCGATGCCAAGATGCGGCCCCGCATTTCCACTCTCACCCCGCGGGAAAGGGAAATTCTCAAGCTGCTTGCCGAGGGCAATTCGGTGAAAGAAATTGCCGTGCTGCTAGGACTGAGCGTGAAGACCGTCGAGGCGCACAAATTCAACCTGATGCGCAAACTCGACATCCACAACAAGGCCCAGCTGGTCACCTACGCCATTCAGAAGAAGATCATCAAGATTCCGGTGAACCAGTAATCTTCCCGGCGTATCCGGCAGGGTTATTCCAGGTCGAGCTGTTTGAGCCAGCTGCGAAATTGTTCGCCCAGGTCCGGACGTTTGAGGGCGAACTCCACCGTAGCCTTCAGGAATCCCATCTTGTCGCCGGTGTCATGGCGCTTCCCTTCCACTACGTAGCCATAGATTTTTTCCTTGGCCAATAGCAGCCTCAGGCCGTCGGTCAATTGCAGCTCGCCGCCGGTGCCCAGCGGGGTGCGCGCCAGGCTTTCGAAAATGGCGGGCGTAAGCACGTATCGGCCAATGATTGCCAGGTTGGAGGGGGCATCCTGGGGACGCGGTTTTTCCACCAGGTTCGAGACCTCATACAGTCTTCCTCCAAAGCGGCCATCAGCCGGTTTGGAATCGAGCACGCCATAGGAAGAAATGGCGTCGCCTTCAACTACCTGGGTGGCCAGCACGGAAGATTGCGTCTCGTCGAAAACGTCAATCATCTGCTTCAGGCAGGGTACTTCCGCGTCCATGATGTCGTCGGCCAGAAGCACGGCGAAAGGCTCGTCCCCCACCAGTTCGCGGGCCATGAGCACGGCGTGGCCCAGGCCCATGGCTTCTTTTTGCCGCACATAGGCGACGTGGATCATGTCGGAAATCTGGCGCACAACGGTGAGGAGCTCGGTCTTGTTGCGCTCCTCCAGCATTTTTTCCAGCTCGTAGCTGACGTCGAAGTGGTCTTCGATCGCCGTCTTGCCGCGGCCGGTGATCATGATGATCTGGTCGCAGCCGGCAGCCAGGGCTTCTTCCACTCCATACTGGATGATGGGCTTGTCCACCAGGGGCAGCATTTCCTTGGGCTGCGCCTTGGTCGCGGGCAGGAAGCGCGTGCCTAATCCGGCGGCGGGAAAAACAGCTTTGCGAACACGTTTTTTCATAGAAGCAGCACTTGCCTCTTACAGCACCGGCGAATCGTTGCCCAGCATGGCTTTGCGGATCATCTTGATGGGCACGCTTCCCTGCTGCATGAACTGGTCGTGAAACTCCTGCAGGCTGAAAGCCGAACCCTTCATCTTCTTGTAGTCATCCCGCAGCTTCATGATCTCCAGTTTACCCAGCGTATAGACCAGGTATGTGGGATCGGAGGTGCCGCGCTTGGCTTCGACTTCGGCCACGGCGTGCGTCTGATAGCCCTCCTTCACGAAGAAATCCACGCCCTGATCCAGGGTCATCTTGCCGGTGTGCATTTGGATGCCGACGATGTAGCGGGCGTCACGCAGCAGCGCGTCCTGAATTTGCCCCAGGCGCAGCTGCAGAAACTTGGTGTCCTTGTCCAGCGGCACTCCCGGCGTGCGCCCGTAGCCTTCATCCAGCATCATCTGCTCGCAATAGTGCGCCCAGCCCTCGGCGTTGGAACTGCTGTAAATCAGTTTGCGCACCTTGGAGGGCGCCTGTTGCACCCACAGAAATTGCGTGTAGTGTCCGGGATAGACCTCGTGCACGGCGGTGCTGATCACGGTGCCGCGATTGAAGCTGGCCATGAATTCGTTCACTCGCTCCCGGGACCAGCCAGGCTCGGGCAAGGTTACATTGAAGTAGGCTTCCTTGGCCTTGTCTTCATATGCGCCCGGTGTATCCATCGAGGCAAAGGTGAGGGCGCGCGCGAACGGCGGGGTCTCCTCTACGATGGGCAGCACCGGCGAAGGAATGGTCACGATGTGGTGATCGATGATGTAGGACTTCAGCCCGCCCAGCACGCCGCGAAAAGTGT
>DATGIY010000650.1:0-5548 GCA_035295475.1 Terriglobales bacterium | reverse complement strand
TAGCGAGTACCGGGTACCGGATGGCAAGTACCGAGTACCGAGTAGCGAGTACCGAGAACGGATGGCTGGGAACTGAGTAGAGCTAGTACTCAGTACTCAGAGTACCGAGTACCGAGTACTGACAACTGAGTACTGACAACTGAGTACTGACAACTGAGTACTACTTGCGGCCGCCGTTTTCGTTCTCGGCGAGGACGCCGTTGCGTTGCTTTTTCAGCAGCTCCACACCCTGGGCATAGGTCAAATCCGCGGGGACGCGGCGGAAGGCGCTGGAATCCTCCGTGGTCTGGATGTTGATGCTCTTGAAGAAGAGCGCTTTGCCGGTAAAACTCAACTGCATGTGAGTGGTAGTCCAGTAGCCGTTGGTCACCGGGCCCTGCACCACGATAAAACGGCCACCACGATCCAGGTGGCCCAGAATGCCCCAGCCGAAGCCGACATCTTTGAAGAGGGTGCCGTCAATACGGGCGATGCGGGCCTGCTGCGGCTCGATGAGCAGGAAACCGTCCATCCCGGTAAACACCTGTTGTTCACGGCTGGGAGGGTCGAAATCGGGATTGGGCTCGAAACGGAGCCGCACCACTTTCAGGCCGTTCACCTCCTCGGTGCCTTCATACTGGTAGCGGAAGGCGTCGGGCAAGGTTCGGACCATGCGGGTAACGCGCTCGGAATCTTCCTTCTGTTGTTTTTGCTTTCTGCGCAGCTCGGCGAGGTTGTTGAGCAGCTGGTCAAGACGAGCCATTTCCTGTTGCCGCTGTTGCGGGGTGAGCGGCTGGTCGTTGATGGCCACCAGCATGCCGGCGGTGCCCTCCTTGGTATCGACGTATTGCCTGGTCTGCACCCCCTTGGGAGTCTGGCGGCGGACACGAAACATGAGGCTGAAGTCACCCTCGTCGGCTTTGACTTCATTGGCAACGGCCCGGCGCACCAGTTCTTGCGGATTAAAGCCGGGTGCTATCGAAGGAGAGGCGCCGTTGGAGGGCGGAGTCTGTTGCGCGAGACCTGCCAGCACAAGGGCTAGCAGGACTGCTAAAGCACATGCTGGCCCGCTTTTACGGATCATGGACTATGGTCCTGTTTACGGGGGTTGTTTATTTAGAAGTCTACCGAATTAGAGTCTCTGAACGCCAATGCCGTTGCTTGCGAATCGCCGCAGAGTGCCGGTGTGGGAAGCAGGAGCCGAGGAAGGGCGGAAACCGCGAGCGATTTTCGTCGGCTCGTTCGAAAAGGCAGTCCCAGTGATATTTTCGCCACGCGGCATAACGAGATCGCTGTTCCCCTGGTTATTAACCGACCCCATCAAGCTTGCGCGGCACTTCCGAACGAGCCGACATCAGGGTTTAAGCAAGACAGGTGCCAAATGAACTGCCGAAAGCCCAATCAGCAGAGCGATTTTGCCTAGCGAAAGCAGGCGGCGATGCTGAAATACCAGGGAGCGGGTGTTGGCTAGGCGGCAAGAGGCCGATTGTGAAACCGCCGGTGCAACCGCTTGGCATCGGCGTACCAAGGGCCACGGACTTGGGTGGCGCGGGGGGAGTTCTTCAGTAATCCTCAAATTTGCTTGCAAATGCGATAAAATCCAGGCTCAACCAATGGTTTAGAGAACAGCGGGTACTGGTAGATGCGACCGGAACCCTGCCGGCCCCGTTCGATCAAGGGAGATAAACTCAACTGCTGGAGTCACTTACATGTGGAAACGCAGAGAAGACGAAGAGGCGGAGATGGCAACGGGAAGGACTCCCAGCAGTCCGGGAATGAGCGCGCATGGTGCAGGGGAGTCGCCGCGAGCGACAGGAACGATAGCAACGCAAATCGGAAAGTCCGTATTCATCAAAGGGGAGTTGTCGGGCAGCGAGGACCTATATCTGGATGGGAAGGTCGAGGGCAGCATTGAGCTGCGGGGCAATAATCTGATCGTCGGCCCGAACGGGCATGTTCGAGCCGGGATTCATGCCCGGGGTGTGATTATCGAAGGCAAAGTGGATGGTGATATCGAGGCGACCGACCGGGTGGAACTGCGAAAGACAGCCATCCTGGTGGGCAGCGTGATGACGCAGCGGATTGCCATTGAAGACGGGGCGTACCTGAAAGGCGGAATCGATGTGAAGCGGCAGGCAGCGGCCGCACCGGCGGGCGCGCAAGCGGTTCAGCCGCAGCCCCATCCAGAAGTAAAGCGTGAAGCGGTGCCCGCGGCCGCAGGGGGCAGCGCCCAGCCGAAGCCGCCCTTGGTGGAGCAAAAGAAATCTTAGATACCTGCCGGGCATGAACGCGATACACTAAGTTCAGATCGCAAGAACTTCACTGGCAACTTGAATGGGTTCGGTCGCACAGAGTCTGCGAAAACTGTTCCGCGGGGGCTCGAGTAGTTCGGGCAGCGAGCCGGGATCGGCGCGTCCGGCGCGGGCGCAAGAACGTCCGTCGCGACGCTCCAGCGGTCTAGGGGAACTTACCCGGGCGCTGGCCGGGCGCGAGAGTCTGTGCGTGCTCGACGTGGGCCCTACATCTCCCGACAACATTCAGCACTTCACCGACCTCGGCTACAAGGTTTACAGCGAAGACGTGCTGCTGGCGTCCAAGGACGCACAGTACCTGGGCAGTGACGCCGACGGCAAGCCGGTGGTGGATGAGAAGCGCTTTCTCAGCGAAAATTTGAGTTACGAGCCGCACAGCTTCGATGCGGTATTGTGCTGGGACATGGCGGACTACATGGACGAATCGCTGGTGAAGCCGGTGGTGGCGCGGATGTGGTCGGTGCTGAAGCCGGGAGGGCTGGTACTGGCCTTTTTCCACACCAAGGATGCGGGGCCGGACGCGCCGTTCTTCCGCTACCACATTTCCGGCAAAGACAATATCGAGCTGCAGCTGCTGAGCGGGGGATCGAACCGCAATGGGAGCAGCGAGCGCGCGCCGTCCTGGCGTTTGCAGCGCGTATTCAACAACCGGCACATCGAAAACCTCTTTCGCGACTACGCCAATATCAAGTTCTTCCTCGCCCGCGACAACGTGCGCGAAGTGCTGGTCACCCGATAAAACCTGATCACAAGAACTCCAGAACACGCTGCGGGCGGAAGCCTGCCTAACGCATAGCGCCACGGGTGCTGCGGACTACGAATCCGGGCAAGCCGGTGTGCTCAAGAAGGTGGGCGATGGGGGCACGAAGGGCGGACGGCAAGTTTAGCAGGCGACGGAAACGCCGCGCGTTGCGAAACAGCGGGAGAAAAAAGCGCCGGTAGAGTTGGAAATAGGAGTCGCAGGCGGCGGCCAGAGGCACGGCCTTACGCCAGAAAGGGATGAGGCATTCGGCGGCCGCGGTACCGGTGCGCAAGCCCAAGGCAATGCCATCGCCCACGAAGGGATCAATGAATCCGGCGGCATCGCCGGCCAGAAGCACGTGATGGCGGAGCGGCTGGGGCTGGCCAAAGATCAGAGGGAAAGTGGCAACTGGATCGGTAATGAGCTGCCAGGCGCGGCTGCGAGCTTCTAATTCCTGATTCAAGCGAAACGCGATGGGAAGACTCGTGGCGACGCTGGCGCGAACCATGGCAGAGACGTTGATACGGTCCCTGCTTATGGGCTGTACTCCACAGTAGCCGCCGTCAAAAAAATATAGATCCACCGAGGGCGGCGGGCTGGCTTCACCGTAGTGTGCCTTAATACCAATCCACTTATCCTGCGCGGCAACGGCAGGGTGAGGACGCAGGCCGGACCAGCGCCCGGAGGCATCGATGACGCTACGAGCCTGATACTCCTGCTGGGCCGTCTGGATGAGAAAAGGACCATCGCCGGAGAGGTGGCGAACCGGCGATTGCTGGCGTGCCTGCACGCCTGCAGCCTGGGCAGCCCGCCAGAGGGCAAGATCAAGATCGAAGCGGGAGATGCTGGCGGCGGGCGGCGTGACCGGGACCTGGAGTTGCCGGCCATTTATAAAGATGCGGGCATGAGCGAGGCGGGAAGCGGACGTCAGCAGGGATTTATCCGGCGACAGCAAAGATTCGAGAAGGCTAAGAGATTCCGCGGAGACAAACTCGCCGCAAACCTTGTGGCGGGGAAAGCAGCCTTTTTCTAAAACGAGGACGCTGGCGTGATGGCGGGCAGCCGTGATGGCTGCCGCCGTACCCGCGGGGCCTCCGCCGATGATAATCAGATCATACATTCGAGCCCAGTCGACAACCGCACGTAACGAGTCACATCTCGAACCGAATTCATTTCCATACGATCACACCCATGCGATAGAGGTAATGGCGGCTGAAGTCAAGGCGGGAAGCGCCAGCGCGAGCGAGCAGAGCGCGCATCTCCTCGACGGTGTAGGCGCGACGAACGGAAGCAGGGGCGTCGTTACGCGTGATGCGGCTGCGATACAGAGGCAGGCCGGCGTACACCAGCAATAGATGCAGGGGATGGCGAATCAAGTCGTTGATGAGCAAAGCCAGACGGCAGACGCGCAGGCCTTCGTGCACGAAGTCGATCAACTCCGCCGGCTCGAGGTGATGGGCGAAAAGGTTGCAGCCGACAAGATCGAAGCTGGCATCCCGGAAGGGAAGCGCCAGGGCATCGGCGACGATGGCGCGATCGTTGCCATTGAGATGGGCGCGGGAGCGGTCGAGCAGGGTGGGATGGAGCTCAATACCGCGGCGGCGCAAACGAGCACGGGTGTGAGCGGCAACATAGCCGGAGCCGGCCGCGACCTCGAGCAGGGAAAGAGATTTCGTGCCCGACTGGCGAGCTACCTGCGCGATCAGGTTCGTGGTGGTGCTCACACCACCAAAGCAGGAATTGAAAAAGCGCAGGTCACGCAGGCTGCCGCGTACTTCAGCAGGTGTGCCGGAGTCGGTGTCCAGCAGTTCGGGAATGACCACGCGGCGCATAAGGTAATTGATGATGGAAGATTGACGATTGGTCGTGTCTGACGGGAGCACGCCAACACCTCCCACAAATGCTTACTCCCGCAGCATGGATGATTTACGAAGAAGCAAGGTTACGCTTTATCAATATGACGAGTCTCAAATTACGCGGCCGAGAATAGCCCTCAGCGGCTAAAGCCGGCGTTCTCCGCAAGCCCTGGCGGCACGACTGAAGCCGTGCCCTTCCGAAAAACCTGTATAAAATGGGTCGCTACGGCGGTGTTTTACCTGTATTGAAACGGGCAGATGTCACTACGGCTGTGTTTTACCCGACTACACTTCACAAAATCGTCAATCGCCAACCTGCAAGTTCAATTATCCGACTTCGGCGAGTTCTTCTTCCAGCAACTGCTTGTTATACAGGTCGGTGTAATAGCCGTTGCGGGCGATCAGTTCGTCGTGCGTGCCCAGCTCCACTATGCGGCCGTCATTCAGAACGGCGATACGGTCGGCATTGCGGACGGTGGACACGCGATGGGAGATGAAGATGGTAGTACGGCCGTGCATGATCTCGCGCAGGTGGTTGAGGATCTTGTCCTCGGTCTGGGTGTCCACGCTGGAAAGGGCGTCGTCGAGAATGAGAATGCGCGGGTTGCGCACGATGGCGCGAGCGATCGCTGTCCGCTGCTTCTGGCCGCCGGAAAGCG
>DATGIY010000649.1:0-10538 GCA_035295475.1 Terriglobales bacterium | reverse complement strand
CACGACCTGCAGAGCGCCCGCGAACTGAACCAGTCCATTTCCAAGGTCTTTCACGAGGACCAGATCTATCGTATAGATCACTACCTGGGAAAAGAGACGGTGCAGAACCTGTTGGTGTTCCGCTTTGCCAACGGCATTTTCGAACCAATCTGGAATCGCCGTTATGTGAATTACGTGCAGATTACGGCTGCGGAGACGGTGGGCGTGGAAAACCGCGCCGCTTATTACGAAGAGTCGGGCGCCTTGCGCGACATGGTGCAGAACCACCTGTCCCAGGTAATGGCGATCACGGCCATGGAACCACCCACCTCCATGGGAGCGGACGAAGTACGCGGAGAAAAACTCAAGGTGCTGCGCGCTATTCAGCCGGTGACGGGGGATCGCGTAAACTCCTGCGTAGTGCGCGGGCAGTACGGACCGGGATGGGTGGACGGCAAACAGGTACCCGGCTACCGCTCCGAACCGGGAGTCAACCCGAATTCCACTACCGAAACCTTCGTTGCGCTCAAGCTTTTTGTCGAAAACTGGCGCTGGGCGGGCGTTCCTTTTTATCTGCGCACGGGCAAGCGCTTGCCCAAGCGCGTGACCGAGATCACTATCCAATTCCGGCAAGCGCCGCTGTTGTTGTTCAATCACACCCCCACCGAGCAGATGTCGCCCAACCTGCTGGTCGTCCGCATCCAACCCGATGAAGGGATTTCGCTGAAGTTCACTGCCAAGCAGCCGGGGCCGGCGATGCATGTGCGTCCGGTCAACATGGATTTCCGCTACTCCAGCTCCTTTGGCGTGGCCTCGGCCAGTGCTTACGAGCGTCTGCTGTTGGATTGCATGCTGGGAGATCCCACGCTGTTTGCGCACCGCGATGCGGTGGAAGCGGCGTGGACGATCATCACCCCCATCCTGGAGAGCTGGGCCAGCCAGCCCGCACCCTCGTTCCCCAATTATGCGGCCGGGACGTGGGGTCCGGCGGAAGCGGACGCGTTGTTACAAGGCGGGGGATGCTGGCGTACACCGTAAAAGAAGGGGAAGTGAGGCAATGTCTCATAGCAGCATGATTGCCGATGCCAGCCGGGTGGAACAGGAACTGCGCCATCTTTGGCGCGAGGAGGCGGAGAAGTCCAGCGCCGGACCGGTATTGTGCTCACGCACGCTGAACCTGATCATCTACTGCCGCGCCGCTTCCGATCTGCAGCAAGCTGCCGAATTGCTGGATCCAATTGTTACCCAGCACCCCTGCCGCGCCATCCTGATCTCGCCGGCGGCCGCCGATGCCGAGCAGGCCATTCAGACAGAGGTTTCCGCCTCCTGCCTGACTTCCCATAGCGGCAATCGCTACATTGGAAGAGAGCTGATCAGCATTACCGCCCAACCCGCGGCTCAGAAGCAGCTGGCCAGCATCGTTCGCGCCCTGGTCTTGCCGGACCTGCCGGTATTCTTGTGGTGGCGCGACGCCCAAACCCTGGGCAGCGAGCTGTTTCAGCAGCTCAGCGAAGTGGCCGCGCGCATCATCCTGGATTCGGCCGGCCTGGAGGATTTGCAGGCGGATTGGCCGCGAATTCACTCCCTTTTCCAGCGGCCCAAGATCGCCATCAGCGACCTGGCGTGGTCGCGTCTGACGTCGTGGCGCCAGTTGATCGCCCAGCTGTTCGATGGCCCGGCACGGGCGCAGTACCTGCCTCACCTGTCTCGGATCATCGTGGAATATGGGGAGGAGAACAAGCGCGACAGGGTTCCTGCCGATGCCTTGCTCCTGGCGGCCTGGCTAGCACGGCAGCTAGGATTTCAGCACCCGCGCCCGGCAGCGCCTGTGGAGGCCGCCGGCCACCGCGCTTTCGCCTGGGAACTCAGCGGCAGCGGTTCCGGCCTGCGGATTGAATTGCGCAAGGCCAAGCATATCGCCCACGGCGTGACCGCTGTTCTTCTCAGCTGCCGTCAGGAAGCGCCGGCCAGCTTCGTGGTGTCGCGAACGCAAGATGGAAAAAGCTTGGCGACCCGGGCTGAACTGCCGGGCATAGCTCCCATGCGGCGCCTGGTGCGAACCGGCGACGAGTCTCCCAGCCGGCTGGTCAGTAGTGAATTGGAGATCCTGGGGCGGGACTCGCTCTACGAACAGGTGTTGCGCTTCGCCAGTGATCTGGCGCCCGCGCTCTCAGCGGCCTGAATTTTACCTAGGCATCATAAATCAGCACGGCGTCCTCCTCTTCGGGCAGGAGGGAATCGGCGTCTACGGTCTGCAGCGCGCCATCGATGGCCTCGAGAATGGAATTGAGCATATCGGGGCGCTCGCCGAGAGCGGCGAAACTGGCGCGGTCCAGCGTGAGTTCGCCCAACCGGTAGGATTCGTCCACATGATGGGCGCGGGCGGCTGGTTGGGAAGTATCAGCCAATCGAAAGCAGCCGTAGTCAAGGCTGCCCGTCAGCATCCAGCGAGAGACAAGCTCTTCCACGTGGGCGGCCGAACATAGATGGCGGATTTCGGGTTCTTCGGCCAGCCGGCTGTTCCACTTCAGGATCTGCAGCGTATCTCGGTTGCGATCTTCTCTGACCAGGAACCATCCCTCCCTGTTCTGGTCCCTGCCACATACCTCACAACGGAACTTGGAGGCGGGTTTCATGGACTTATCCTCCCCAATCTAGATGCGCTTACCTGACCGGCCGATCACTGCAAAGCGGCAAACTGCACCTTGGCGGAGCGCGACCGAGGCGCTGAAGCGCTGGTGCTCCCGTGATTGGACCGGGGAGCCCTGGACGTGGCCTCCGCGCGCCCGGGCGCAGAGACCAAGGCCTCGCCTTCACCGCCGCCATTGCCGGCGATGGATTCTAGCGCCGGGCGATTGCGGATAACCAAGGTGGACCCGTGTATTTCGATGTAATTCTTGGCGCGGAAACGGGCCAGCATGCGGGTGACAGTTTCGCGGCTGGCGCCGATCATCTGCGCCATCTCCTCGTGTGTGAGCGTCAGTTTGAGAGTGGCCGGGCCGTTGCCATTGACTCGGGTTTCCTTCCACTCCACTAGCAGGCGTGCCATCTTTTCCGCCGCCGAATGCGCCAGACCCAGCGATCCGATCTCGACACAGGCGGAGCGATACTCGCGGCTCAGGAACTCGGCTACACGGAACATCGCGTCGCCGTGATTGCGGATGTAACGCAAGAAATCCTCGCGCCGGATAAAGTTCAGCTGGCACGGACTAAGGGTTTCCACGGTAGCCTGATAGGGCTGGCTGAGCAGGCAGGAACTCAAGCCCAGGATGTCTCCCGGTTCGGAGATGCGCAGTATCAGGGTTCGGCCCTCGCTGGACACCATGGACAGTTTGGCCCGGCCGCGGCACAGGATGTACACGCCGCGCGGCACTTGACCTTCCACGAAGAGCACAGAACCTTCCGGGTAGACGGTGGGATAAGAAATGGCCGCCAGATCCTGCAGTGCAGCGCTGGCCAGGGCGCAAAAATAGCCGTTGTTCCGCATCCGGCAATTCACGCAGTTTTCCGGCATTTCTAGGTTATATGGTGCATGTACGGTGGACATCATCGCCCCCTAAGTGTGTTTTTCCACCTGGCCCACAGAATTCAGGATTTGTTCCACCAGCGCCCCGGTCATCAGGCCATCTCCCCTGAGTTCGGCGCCGGCTCGGCAGAGCTTTTGCAGTAGTTGCTTGCCCTGCGAGCTGACAAAGGTGACCTCCTTCAGATCCACGATCACCTTCCGGCAGCCGTTGCCCGCCACTATCTCGGACCAGCACTGATCCAATTCCGAGAGGCAGGGACCGCTAAGCCGACCCTCGATTCGTAGCGTCACTACCTGGCCGTTTCTTTCTTGTGTTGCCCGGAACATTGCACTTGCCTTCCCTGACTTGCCTCTACTAAGGCACGCCACGGGCCACTAATCACACACGCTTGTGACCATGGACACCGAGCAATCACAGCTACTTAGGGCAAAAGGAAGGGGAGATTGAGAAGAGTGTCAGTAGTGATGGTGACAGCGGGCAGTCACGCTGTCAGCCGACTGACAGAGGTGTGATCACAGGTCGGCGCGGCTGATCCCTAGTTTCTTCATCTTGAAATGGAGCGTGGTGCGTTTCAGGCCGAGGCGGGCGGCGGCGCCCGTTGGTCCACCAATCACGCCTCCCGCTTCCCGCAAGACGCGGAGAATATGCTCCCGCTCAGCCGCGTCGAGACGTTCCAGGGCGCTGCTTTCGCCATTAGTCGGCCGCAACTCCCCGATCGGGACATTCAGCACGCTACCGGAGGAGAGAATGACGGCTCGCTCCACCATGTGTTCCAGCTCGCGTACATTGCCCGGCCAGTCCCATCGGACCAGGGACTGCATGGTTTCCGCCGGAATGGTGGTGATGTGGCGGTTCATGGTGCGGGAGAACTTCTGGGCGAAATAACGGACGAGCAGAGGAATGTCTTCGCGGCGCTCGCGCAGGGGCGGAATGCGCAGCGGAAAAACGTTGAGGCGATAGTAAAGGTCGCGGCGGAAAGTGCCTTCTTCGACCATCTTGGCCAGGTCGCGATTGGTAGCAGCCACCACTCTGGTGTCCACCTGCTGGGTGCGCGTGCTGCCCAGGCGCTCAAATTCTTTTTCCTGCAGCGCCCGCAGCAGCTTGGGCTGCAGTTCCAGGGGAATATCGCCGACTTCGTCGAGGAACAGGGTGCCCTTGTGGGCCAGTTCCAAACGGCCAATTTTCTGCACAATAGCGCCAGTAAAAGCCCCTTTCTCGTGGCCGAAGAGCTCGCTTTCCAGCAGGCCGGTGGGAATGGCGGCGCAGCTCATCTTGACGAAGGTCTGCTCGCGGCGCTCACTGAGATTGTGGAGGGCGCGGGCTATCAGTTCCTTGCCCGTGCCCGTCTCTCCTAGAATCAGCACCGTGGCGGGGGTGGGAGCGACTGTTTCCACCTGCTGCAGGACGGTCTGCAAGGCCTGGCTTTCGCCGACAATCTCCTCAAAGTTGTATTCGGAGTGGATTTCCTCTTCCAAGTAAAGTTTTTCCTGGGCCAGCTTGTCTTTGAGGTCGGCGATCTCACGGAAGGCAAGCGCATTCTCCAGAGCTATGGCCACCTGGCTGGCCACCTGGGTCAGCAGCTCCACGTCCTCCGGGCGAAAAGCATGCTCATGGAGGCTGGCGACACTCAAGGTGCCCAGCACCGTGTTACGGGTAATCAGGGGCAGCCAGCAAGCGCAGCGCACCCCTTCGGAAGTCATACGTTGGGTTATTTCTGCCGGGAATTCCGCCAGAGTCAGCGGGTCGGCGAGGAGGGGGCGGCGGCGGGCCAGAGCCTCTGCTCCCGGCGCCCCTGCCACGGGAAACACAAATTCTTCATGCACCAGGCCCTTACCTTCGGGAAAAACCAGGGCATAGAGTCGCAGGCGGATGCCGCCGGGCTCCAGCAAGGCCAGACTGGCATAATCGTGGGCCATCACCCGCCGCAGGCAGCCGGAGATGGCAGGAAACAGATCGTGAATCGCGCGGTTGGAAACCAGGACATTGTTGACGTCCAGCAGTAGCCGCAGGCGATCGCGTTCGCTGGACACCTGCTGCTGGTAAGCCAGCGCCCGCTGCCGCTGGGCAACGTTTTCCACCGACATTGCTACCTGCATGGCTACCCGCTGAAGAAACTCCAGATCGGCAGTGCCATAGGCATCTTCTGCCCGGCTGGCCAGGCCCAAGGCTCCCAAACGGTGCTCGGCCACGGTCATGGGCAGCATGCAGCAAGAGCGGAAGCCGGCGGCGCGCAGCAACTGCAGCGCCGGTCCCGGGTGCTGCCCTCGTTGCAGGTCCGCGATGACCAGCGGCTGGCCAGTCTGCCATACCCTTCCCGAGGCCGACTCCTGAATAGACATGGTCTCCGGCAGTTGGAGCTCTTCTCCAAAAGCTTCCGCATGGGCGACGCGCATGAGATTGGCATCGGGATCGTGGAGCACGAAGCTGACGGAATCGAAGCGAACCACCTTGCGCAGGCGGTCGGCAAGGTCGTGCAGCAGGCGGTCGAGGTTATCGTGCAGGGCAACGGAGTCAGTTACTTCCAGCAGCGTGCGATAGCGCTGCTCGGCTGAGGGTGCAGCCGCGGGCTGGTGATCAGGTGCCATCCCCCTGATAAATCCGAATAACTAGTGATAGCACTATTCAGCGGGCTTGCAAATGGGATGCAGCAAAATTTCCGCGTCGGCAAGAATTGTAAAGTGGTGTGATGGCCAGACCCCAGCGCGTTGAGTCTGGGGGGCTTTCGCGCGCTCCGTTGTGCTCGCAACTTCCTGCTTAAAACTGGGCGGTGGCAATCCTCACGGTAGTGCGGTGTTGCGCTGCGGATGCGCCCTTGGTGGAGCTCTCCTTCTCCGACTGGATCGGAACGACTTGCGTCCAGACGCCATATACCCGCCCCGCCCAGGCGGTGATGCCCAGGTAGTCGCCAATGAATTGCCGGTGGCTGGCGAAGGGCTCCTCGGTCCAGGCGTAGTTGGTGAAAGAATTGCCGCCGTCGGTAGAGCGCGCCAGCGTGACTTGCGTCTTCCGGTTTGCCGGGTCATCGCGGCGATCATAAAAAATGATGTTGGCTGCGCCAGTTTGCGGATCAACCGCCAGCCACTGGAAAAACTGGTCCGCGCCATTGTGCCTGGAATCTGAGTTGACGCGCACGGCCGGGCTCCACCTGCGCCCGCGATCACGCGACGAGGAGCAGAACACGTCCACATCGCCGTTGCGGTAGTCGCTCCAGGTCACATAGAGGATGCCGGCTTTGGCGCCGCGGGGATCGATGCCAATTTCGGGGAAGCCATTGGAGCGGGAAACATCTTCCACGTCGAAGTACGAAGGAGCGGTATCCAGGATTGTGCGGCTGCGCGTGAAACTGCGGCCGCCATCGCGCGATTCCGCCAGCACAATGCTGTTGCCATCCGCCCAAACCACGTAGAGGGTTCCGTCCGCTCCCACCGCGCCAGTAAAACCTTCGACCGCGCCATTGTCATCGCGGGGCAAGCCTTCATGGGTGCTGATCTCGCTAGGCACCGACCAGGTCTTGCCGCCGTCCGTGGAGCGGGAGAACAGGATCACTGATTTGGTGAGCGTGAACTGCGTCCAGCCCACGTAGAGGTTGCCGGAATAACGGCTGGCGGTGTTGTCGGCCACGATGTAGGGCTTGTCTTCAAAAGGAATGCCGGGCTGGGTGGGGTGGGCGAAGACGGTAATGGCGTTCGGTTCCCAGGTCTTGCCGCCATCCAGCGAGCGCTTGATGAAGATTCCATTGCGCGTGGCATTGTGCCCCCAGTAGTTGGCGGTGCCCAGTTTGTCAAAAGCGATATAGCAGAGGATGGCGTGGCCGTGGGCATCGAAGGTGACGGATACATCGCCGGAAATTTTGTAGTCCTTGGGAGCTATGGCGGAGACGTGATTCCAGGTAGCGCCTCCGTCGTGTGAGTAGGAGATATGCGCCGGCACCTGGTAGGCGGCTACCACCTGCTGCGGGTTGCGTGGGTTCACCGCGATGGAAGGCTCGTTGAAGTAGCCGGGGTCCGGCGTCAAACTGGTGACGCGCGCGCCGGGCGCGGGCGGCAGTTGCTGGGCGGCGAGCAAGATGGAGAATAAGATTGGGAACGCAGGCAGGATAGCTCGGCGTATTTTTGCGATTAGCATTGCAATTGGTAATTTAGCAATTGGTAATTGGTACTGGCTACAAACCAAGCAGATTAGAAATCACAAATTACCAAATTACAAATCGGAGGGCTAATGGCGACCACGGGCATGCCGGCATCCACGGTGATTGATCACCGCATGGTGACAACTTCGTTTGAGCTGGATGGTTACCGAATCGTGCGCAACCTGGGCGTAGTGCGGGGGATTGTGGTGCGTTCCCGTTCTCTTTTTGGTACGATCGGTGCCGGCTTGCAGACGCTGGTCGGCGGCAATATCACCTTGTTGACCAAGCTCTGCGAGAAGACGCGCGCCGAATCCTTCGACCTGATGCTGGAACACGCCGCCCAGCTGGGCGCCAATGCGGTGGTGGGCGCGCGTTATGATGCCACCGACATCATGCAGGGCGTCACCGAAGTGCTGGCCTACGGGACGGCGGTGGTGGTGGAGAAGGTGCATTGAGCGGGAGTCGGTAGTCAGGAGTCGGTAGTCAGCACACAGGAATCAGGGAAGCGTGACCCAGAAGTAAGGGATAGACAATTTGGTTTCGGAAGGGCTCGGCTTCAGCCGAGCCGTCGAGAGCCTAAGTAATTTGTCAAGCGCTGGTACATACCTGGGACCGACCGACGTTCTTTTCCATCGGGGATGTCGGCCGGATGTATGCTGAAGGTCTGCTGCTCACCGGAGACGGCAAGGTCGAGGCTGCTCCCGACAAACTGATGTGGCAATTCAGGTAGGCTCCCAATTCATGAGGAACAGTTGTAGAGAAGGTCTTATGAATCTCACGAATCACCAGTTCCGCCTGGCCGCCCGTCCCATGGGCATGCCCAAACGCAGCGACTGGAACTACGCCGAAGAGCCGGTGCGCGAGCCCGGCAACGGAGAATTGCTGGTCAAGGTGCTGCAGATTTCGCTCGATCCCGCCATGCGTGGCTGGATGAACGCAACGCGCTCTTACGTTCCACCAGTCGGAATCGGGGAAGTAATGCGCGCCCTGGGCGCGGGGCGCGTAATCGAATCGAAGAACCCGAACTTTGCGGTGGGCGACCACGTCTACGGCATGCTTGGCGTGCAGGAATACGCGCTTTCGAATGGCCAGGGCGTGGGCAAGGTCGACCCGCGGCTGGCGCCTTTGCAGAAATATTTGAGTGTGCTGGGCATGCCGGGCATGACCGCCTATTTCGGGCTGCTCGATACGGGTGCGCCCCAGCCCGGCAACACGGTAGTGATTTCCGCCGCATCCGGGGCGGTCGGTTCCGTGGTGGGCCAGATCGCAAAGATCAAAGGCTGCCGCGCGGTAGGGATCGCCGGCGGACCGCAGAAGTGCCAGTACATCACTCGCGAACTGGGCTTTGATGCGGCGGTTGATTACAAGGGCGAAGACGTGGGGGTGGCGCTGCGCAAGAGCTGCCCGCAGGGCATTGACATTTATTTCGACAACGTCGGCGGCGAGATTCTGGATACGGTTCTGACGCAAATCAATTTAGGCGCGCGGATCGTTATCTGCGGGGGCATATCCCAGTACAACAACACCACCCCGGTGAAAGGCCCGAGCAACTACCTGTCGCTGCTGATCAATCGGGCCACCATGCGCGGCATGCTGGTCACTGATTTTATGGATAACTATCCCCAGGCCGCGCGCGAAATGGCCGGCTGGATGGCGGCAGGGAAGCTCAAGTCGCGCGAGGACCTTGTGGACGGCCTGCAGAATTTTCCCGAGGCCCTGAACAAACTATTCACAGGAGAGAATTTCGGCAAGCTGATCCTCAGGGTGGCGGAAGCTTGAGGCAGTGATCTCACAGGATGAATAAGCGCGCCGCGACCCTCAGCGGCTGAAGCCGCAGTATTTCCCATCTTTACGGCGCAGCTAAAGCTGCGCCCTTCCGAAACAAATTTCGGGCTGAAGCCCCCCTGTGCCTCTGTCGAGACCCGTCTCCGTGAATCAGAGCAGCGCTTCAGTGCGGCGTGGCGGGCGAGGGCGCCCGCGGCAGATCAACCGTTCAGATGGTCTCGGCTGCGAGCCGAGCTAATGGAGCAGTGCGTCGCCGCCACAAACCGCATTCAGCCGTCCCGCCGCGCCACAATCGGCGGTGTGCGCCTTGGAAAGCTCGCGCGGCCTTTTCCACAGCTTTCCGCCATTTCCCTGATTCAAAACGGGATTCGCAATCCGCCCGAGCCAGGAATCAACAGCGTAAACCACACTCTATTGGGGTGATCCAAAAGAAAAATACAAGGCGTGGCGTTTTTCATTTTGGGGCAGAAGTACGGTTTAGGACCTGCAAATTTCCTGTTGACACTAAAGAACTTGATAGTAGGATGGTGGTCGAAAGTGGTTGGAAGTGGTCCAAACAATGGTCGCCGTGGGCAAAGTTGCTGATTACAGGAGCGCCAGTGGTATTCAAGGCTGACACCCTAAACAACAGCCCTAAAGCAAATGACCACAAGGAATTAGCGACCTTTTTGACCTCCCTAGCGGCCACGCTGACCGCCTCTGTAAGAAAAGCCCCGAAACGGGGCCCCGTTTATGTTTCGCGGCAATCACCCAACCCGCGTGGACGAAAAAGGGCGGCTCAAGGTGCCCGCGGAATTCAAGCGCGTAATCGACGAAAAGTACGGCCTGCAATTTTACATAACCAGTTTGGACGGCAAGAGTGCCCAGATTTATCCCTTCGAGGAATGGGAGCGGATCGAGCAGAAGCTGGCCGGCCTTTCCACCTTCAACCCTACCAAGAAGAAGTTCCTGACCCGCACCAATTACTGGGGGCAGGCGGTGGAAATGGACAACCAGGGACGTCTGCTGCTGCCGCAGCTGTTGCGCGACTCGGCGCAGTTGAAGGGAGAGGTAGCAGTTCTGGGAAATTTGACATTTCTCGTCGTCAGGAACCTGGAGCTGTTCAAGAAAGAGATCGA
>DATGIY010000648.1:0-7335 GCA_035295475.1 Terriglobales bacterium | reverse complement strand
AATCGTAAATCTACAATCGTCAATCTTCCTGGGCTTTACTCGAACAAAGAATCCACAAAGGCCTGCGGATCGAAAGGCAGCAGATCCCCGGCCTTCTCGCCCACGCCCACATAGCGCACGGGCAGCCCCAGTTCGCGAGTGATGGCCACTACCACGCCGCCCTTGGCAGTGCCGTCCAGCTTGGTCAGGACAATTCCCGTAACGGCCGACGATTGCGTGAAAAGCCGCGCCTGCTGCAGGCCGTTCTGGCCGGTGGTGGCATCCATGATCAGCAAGGTTTCATGCGGCGCGCCGGGGATGATGCGCTGGGCTGTGCGGCGCATTTTTTCCAGTTCCGCCATCAGGTTGACCTTGGTGTGCAAGCGTCCGGCGGTGTCCACGACCACATAATCCGTGTGCCGTGCCTTGGCGGCCTGCAGGGCATCGAACAGCACGGCGGCGGGATCTCCGCCCGGCTTGGTCTTGATCACTTCCGTACCCGTGCGTGTGCCCCAGATCTCCAGTTGCTCGATGGCGGCGGCACGAAAAGTGTCTGCCGCGCACAGCAGCACCGATTTGCCATCATTGCGCAACACCTGCGCCAGCTTGCCGATGGTAGTGGTCTTCCCGGTGCCGTTGACGCCGACGACCAGGATGACTTCCGGCTCGCCCTCCACTCTTTGCGCCGGTTGCGAGCTGCCTTGCGTCAGGATGGCCAGCAGTTCCTCTTTCAGCAGGCGTTTGAGTTCGGCGCCGTCCTTGATCTGCTTGCGATCCGCCTTTTCGCGCAGCTTTTCCAGAACTTCATGGGTGGTGGCGGTGCCCAGGTCGGCGCCGATCAGAGTGGCTTCCAGGTCGTCGAGAGTGGAACGGTCGATCTCCTTATGGAACGAGACTATGTCGTCCAGGCGCTCGCTCAAATTTTCGCGCGTCCGCGTGACCGCCTGCTTCATGCGGTCCAGGAACCCGGGTTTTTGCTCGACGCTGCCGAATAGGGTCTGAATCATGGGTAGGTGCGCCCGCCGCTTATGCGCGCTAGACTTTCATTATAGCCAAGCGCGGCGATGGCTCTTTCCCCGGCGCCAACCGCCGGGCTGATTGACAGCAGGACGATGCGGGACTATTGTGGCCGCCTGCTGTAGTCGTACTTTGCCGCGCTTTCCCGGGAGTCTGCCATGAAAGCCTTTGCCGTGCTCGCTGCCCTGGGCAGCCTGCTTCTACTTTCTCCCTATCTGCGCGCCGCCGATGCTTCCGCCGAACATGGCAACGACATGGTGCACGTCGGCCGCAACATCAGCGTCGGCCCAAACGAGGCGGTCGGTGATGCCGTGTGTGTGGGCTGCTCCATCCACATGGCTGGCCGGGCGGGCGGCGACCTAGTAGTGGTTGGCGGCAACGTGCAGGTGGAGGGCACAGTGCAAGGTGATGCTACGGTCGTGGGCGGCAACCTGCGCCTCGGTCCCGGCGCCGTGGTTCACGGCGATGTGACCACCGTGGGCGGCAGGCTGGAGCGCGCTCCTAGCGCCCAGGTGGGCGGCGACATTACCAGTCCCTCTTTGGGCAGCGGCACCGGCTTGCTCGCCCTGCTGCTCGCACCCCTTATTTGCCTGCTCCTGGTAGGCGTCGTGCTTTCAGTGCTCTGCGTGGCGATCTTTGGGGAGCGCCGCATTGAAACCATAGTCAGCGCACTGCGCCAGCATACTGGGTTGGGGCTGCTAGCCGGCGTGGGCGTGCTGGCAGGTTTTGTGGTGCTGGTCGCGGTGTTTCATTGGACCGGACCCTTGGCCCCGGTTGTTTTTATCGGATTGACTGTGGGATTGCTGGTGATGGCGGTCCTGGGCTATACCGCGGTGAGCGCCTGGATCGGCCACGGCGTAGCTCCCACCGCCGGACTGATGGGAGCGGTTGTGGTCGGTGCGGTGCTGGTAGGAGTGTTGCAGGCCGTGCCGGTCATCGGGCTTCTCGCCGCCGTCATTTTTGGCCTCTTCGCCCTGGGAGGCGCCGCTCTCAGCGGCTTAGGCAGCAATCCCGACTGGCTCTCCCAGCGCCTGTCTAACCGGCCGCCCGCGTCCTCGGCCGGAGCCGTGGGCCGCTAGGTAGCGACTCGACCGGCGACTTCCAGTTCCGGAGTGCGGGTGGCGGCAGTAATTGTCCTCAGTTGCCGGGCCCGCTCGTATACCCGCAGGTATTCCCGGGCAGAGGCATTCCAAGAGAAATCTTTGTTCATGCCGTTACGCATGAGCTTGTGCCACGCATCCTTGTCCTGATAGGCCTTGAGAGCCATCTTGACCGTAGCTAGCAGGGCCTCGCCCGTGTATTCGCTGAACTTGAACCCGGTGCCCTTGCCTGTGCGTGGATCCCAGTTCTCGATCGTGTCGTCCAAACCGCCGGTCGCCCGCACCACCGGCACGGTCCCGTATTTCAGACTGTAAATCTGGTTGAGGCCGCAGGGTTCATAACGGGAGGGCATAAGAAACATATCGCTGCCAGCCTCGATCTTGTGCGCCAGCGCGTTGTCATATGCCACCTTCACCGCGATTTTTTGTGGATACTGCTTATGGAGCCGCAGGAACATCTCCTGGTATTCCTTATCGCCAGCGCCCAGAGCGACGACGATCATCTCCTCGCGCGCCAGTCGGTCCATCACCTGCGAAATTAAGTCGAAACCCTTCTGGGCCGCGAAGCGCGACACAATGCCAATCACCGGCAGCTTCAGATCGCCGTTGGGAAGTCCAAATTGCGCCAGAAGATCCTGCTTGCAGGCCATTTTGCCGCTCAGGTCTTCAGGTGAATAATGGGCAGCGACGAACTTGTCCGTTTGCGGGCTCCACTCTTTGTAATCGACACCATTCAAGATGCCGGTCACGGTAGCCGCGCGCCCGTGCAGTACGCCCTCCAGCCCGAATCCGTACTCTGCCGTCTGAATCTCCTGGCTATACTTCTTGCTCACCGTGGTAACAAAATCGGAAAACACCAGCGCACCCTTGAGAAAATTGACGTTGCCGTAAAATTCCATGCGGGTGATGGTGAACAGGTCCCAGGGCAGCATCAGCAAGGGCAGGATTTCCGGCGGGAACAGCCCCTGGTATCCCATGTTATGAATGGTAAACACGCATGCCACGTCGCGAAATGCGGGGTCCTCCGCGTACACCGAGCGCAGCAGGACGGGCACCAGCGCCGACTGCCAGTCGTGGCAGTGAAAAACCTCGGGCACACCCAGAATTTTGCAGGCCTCGATCACGGCGCGGCTGTAGAGGGCAAAACGTTCGGCGTTGTCGCGGTAATCGCCCACCGAGGTTCCATACAGGGCTTCGCGGTCGAAGAAGGGCGGGTAGTCGATGAAATAGAATTGCACCCCGGAGTGCAGGCCGCCGTCCACCACCGAGCAGAAGCGGTAGTGGTCATCAAAAGGCACGGTTACGCTGCGCAGCACCGGCTTGCCGTCCGCCAGCTTGGTCTGGCGGTAGAGGGGCAGGTAGACCGTTACCCGGTGCCCGAGAGCAGCCAGGGCAGGAGGCAGGGCGCCAACCACGTCGGCCAAGCCGCCAGTCTTGGAAAAGGGCACGCACTCCGACGCGGCGAACACTATGTGCATGGGATCGACCTCCGAGAAAATGCGGTGTGTCAGGGCGAGACTCCTTCGCTCCCCGGGGAAACGACGGTTCGTACCGGCGCCCTTACGTGAAATTCGAGTCTAAATGGCCAAACGAAAGAGGGTCAACGTGGAGAAAGCCACGCAGCTGTGGAAACTCGGTTCCCCACGCCGGCAGGCGCGGGTAAGTGTCGATTTGCGTGCTTACCGCAAGCGGCCCAAGCTGGGCCAGCACTTCCTCGCCGATCAGCATGCCGCCGAACGGATCGTGGAGGCCATGGGCGACATCTCGCAGAAAACCGTAATCGAGATCGGTCCGGGCCGGGGCGCGCTGACGGGAATACTGGCTGAACGTGCCCGCCGCCTCATTGCCATCGAACTCGATCGCGTGCTGGCAGCGCAGTTGCGCATGCACCTGGGCCGTTACGAGAACGTCGAGATCATCGAAGGCGACATCCTCGCCATCGACTTCAGCACCGTGCTTGGTCCGCGACCCGGCATGAATCGTCCCGGCATCGTTCATGTGCCGGAAAAAAACCGCCTCGTGGGCAATCTGCCCTACTTCATCACCTCCGACATCCTCCTGCATCTTTTTCAGTTTCACGAATACTTCGAAAGCATCGTGATCATGGTGCAGGAGGAAGTAGCCGATCGCATCGCCGCCAAGCCGGGGGGGCGCGACTACGGTTTGCTGTCCGCCACCGTGCAGCTTTACGCCAAGGTGGAAAAACTGTTTTCCCTGCCGCCGGGAGCGTTCAACCCGCCGCCCAAGGTGCATTCCGCCGTGCTTAGGCTTAACATAGCTTCTCAGGTGGAGAAGCTGCGGGTCCCGGAGCGGGAGTTCATCGAGTTCCTCAAGCTCTCCTTCGGCCAAAAGCGGAAGACCCTCGCCAACAATCTCAAATCGCGCTTCGACCCGCGCCTCCTGGCCGCCGCCCTGAAAAAGGCCGGCCTGCAGCCCGGCATTCGGGCGGAAGCAGTTTCCTTGGAAAAGATGGCCGTCGTGTTTCGCGGCTTGATGGCGACTGCTGCAGACTGAGAGGGCAGTATGATCACCACCGTGCGCGAACCGGCTGTGGCTGGCCATTTTTATCCGCGCTCCCCACAGGCTCTCACTCAGGAGGTCAGCCAATACACCGCCCAAGCAGGGGAAAAAATCGCCGCACTGGCCTGCGTAGTCCCGCATGCCGGGTACATGTATTCGGGCCATGTCGCCGGCGCGGTTTATGGGCGCCTGCAACTGCCCCAGCGTTTCGTCATTCTTTGCCCCAATCACACCGGCTATGGACGTCCGCTGGCAGTCATGACGCAAGGCGCATGGCAAACACCTCTGGGACAGGTACAGATCGACACTCAGCTCGGCGATGCACTCCGCCGCGCCTGTCCGCTGCTCGAAGAAGACGAGCTGGCCCATCGCGCCGAGCACGCAATTGAAGTGCAGCTCCCTTTCCTGCAGGCTGCGGCGCCCGGGTTCAGCTTCGTGCCCATTGCCGTCGGCACTGCCCGGTATGAACCACTGCCCGCTCTAGGCGAAGCCCTGGCCTCGGTGCTGAAGGAGGAGCCGGACAAAGTAATGATCATTTCCTCCAGCGACATGAATCACTATGAGCCCGATGACATCACCCGCATCAAGGACCGTAAGGCGATCGACAAAATTCTGGCTCTCGACCCGCGCGGCCTCTATGACACGGTGATGGAAGAATCCATTTCCATGTGCGGCTTTGGACCGACCGTGGCAATGCTGACGGCGGCGCGGCTTCTGGGCGCAAGGGCCGCGGAGGTGATCAAGTACGCCACTTCCGCCGACGTTTCCGGCGACCGCAGCGCGGTGGTTGGCTACGCCGGCATAGTCATTCAGTGATAAGTAGTCAGTTGGCAGTCAGCGTGCCGCGTGGAGGCGGCGCCTCGCTCGTGCGATCGTTTGTGGCGCAGGCGCCCTCGCCCGCGACCCGCCTTCCGGAGCGAGGCGTCACGCTGAGGCGCTTTAGCACCGAACTTGAGGCGTCTTGGCGGCGCGAGCCGCCAGCCGAAATCCTAAGCTTGCCGAAGGACCCGCGTGCACTGCCACGTTCTCAGCGACGGCACTTGCCCAAGCTTCTCACGTTATAATCAGGAGATATCCACTCGCTGCCATTGCCTTCTGTGTGGCCGGCGCCGGAATTGGCGCTTTCCACAGAACGCTTAACGTGAGGGGTCAATAAGCTAGTCAGCCAGACGGCTAGCCAGCTATTTATGGATTTCAGACTCACCAGCGATTACAAGCCTGCCGGCGACCAGGGCAAGGCCATCGAGCAGCTCACCCGCGGCGTGCTGGAACAGGAGCAGCACCAGGTTCTGCTGGGGGTCACCGGCTCAGGCAAGACCTACACCATGGCCAAGGTGATCGAGGCCACCAACCGCCCCACGCTGGTCATGGCCCACAACAAGACGCTCGCCGCCCAGCTCTACCATGAGTTCAAGAGCTTCTTTCCCCACAATGCGGTCGAGTACTTCGTGTCCTATTACGACTACTACCAGCCCGAGGCCTACGTTCCCGCCGCGGATCTATACATCGAGAAAGAAGCCACCATCAACGACGAACTCGACAAACTGCGGCTCTCCGCCACCAAATCGCTGTTCGAGCGCCGCGATTGCCTAATCGTCGCCTCGGTGAGCTGCATCTACGGCCTGGGTTCGCCCGAAGCCTACTACGGCATGCTGATGTTCCTGGAGAAGGGCCAGAAGGTGAAGCGCGAGGACATCACTCGCAAGCTGGTGGAAATCCTCTACGAGCGCACCGACGGCGAGTTTCGCCGTGGCACTTTCCGCGTGCGCGGCGACGTCATCGAAATCTTTCCCACCTATGACGACATGGCTTACCGCATCGAGCTCTGGGGCGATGAAGTCGAGTCCCTTTCCCAAATTGACCCGCTGTTTGGCACAGTCAAGCAGAAGTACGTGCGCTTGCCCATCTATCCCAAGACCCACTACGTGATGAAACCGGAAACCAAGAGCCGGGCGGTTGATTCCATCCTGCAGGAACTGGCCTGGTGGGAAGCGGAACTGGAGAAACAGGGGCGCGTGGTCGAGGCCCAGCGCGTCCACCAGCGCACTCGCTTCGACCTGGAGATGATCAAGTCCGTGGGGTACTGCCACGGTATCGAGAACTACTCCCGGCACTTTACCGGCCGCCTGCCGGGCGAACCCCCGCCCACCCTGCTCGATTATGTACCGCGCGACTACCTGCTCTTCATTGATGAGTCGCACCAGACCGTGCCCCAGCTTCACGGCATGTACCATGGCGACCGTTCGCGAAAAGAAACGCTGGTGGAGTACGGCTTCCGCCTGCCTTCGGCGCTCGACAACCGGCCGCTCACCTTCCCCGAGTTTGAGCACCGCGTCAACCAGATCATTTATGTCTCCGCCACGCCCGGCCCCTACGAACTGACCAAGTCCGCCGGCGTAGTGGTGGAGCAGATCATCCGCCCCACCGGCCTGGTGGATCCGCAAGTGGAGGTGCGTCCCGTCAAAGGCCAGATCGACGACCTGCTGCACGAAATCCGGCAGCGGGTGGAACGCGGTGAACGTGTCCTGGTGACCACCCTCACCAAGCGCATGGCCGAGGACCTGGCCGAGTATTACAGCGAAGTCGGCGTGCGCTGCCGCTACATGCATTCAGAAATCGAAACTCTGGAACGGGTCAAGATTCTGCGCGACCTGCGCAAGGGCGACTTCGATGTGCTCATCGGCATCAACCTGCTGCGCGAAGGCCTCGATCTGCCTGA
>DATGIY010000647.1:0-4835 GCA_035295475.1 Terriglobales bacterium | reverse complement strand
GGAGTCACTCCCGAGGACTCGCCAATCGTAAGAACAGCCATCGCGGTCACCAAGCTTGTAGGCGGATCTGGGCGGCTCGGTGAAGGCTCGACCGATGCCAATGTGCCCATGAACATGGGTATCCCCGCAATCACGATTGGGGGCGGCGGAAATGGCTCGGGCGCGCACTCGCTGGGCGAAATCTTCGACACGAAGGATTCTTACCTCGGAACCCAGCGGGCGTTGCTGCTCGCGGTAGCGCTGGCACGCTAAAGCGGGTGATTCGCGTTATCTCGCGCTTCTCAAGGTTCCATCGGCTTGGGCCGTTAAATCATCACGCATAATCACGCCGCCCTTCATGACAAACTTCACTCGCTGCATTTCGGTGATGTCCTGCAAGGGATCGCCGGAGACCGCGATAAGGTCCGCGAACTTGCCTTTCTCGATCGACCCGATGCTGTCCTGCATGTGGATGATCTCGGCATTCACGGTCGTGGCCATACGCAGCGTATACAATGGCGTGGCGCCCCAACTCACAAAAACGGGAAACATCTCGCCCTGAACGCCGTGAGAGCAGTTGCACTCTTTATTGAAGATTCGCCCTTGCCCATTGGTGACTGGTGTGGCGCCGCTGCCGAACCCAAGCCTCACACCCGCCGTCAGCATCTTCTTCCAACTCTGCTGCATGAGCCGGAACCGGCTGTAGGGCGCCCATTGACGGAGATCGCCGGGTTCGTCCTGGCGAAGATCCAGAGTCGTCGCAGTGATCGGCAGGTTCTTCTGCAGGATCAGTTTGATATCGTCGTCGGTTGGCGCAATGGCATGTTGGATGTCATCGACTCCCGCTTCGATGGCCCAGGTCAATCCCTCACCCCCGTAGGAATGCGTCGCCACAAACATCCCCCGCCGGTGAGCCTCGTCGACGACGGCCTCGAGCTCTTCCCGACTCGGAAGCGCTTGGTTTATCATTTCGCCATTCGGTTTGAAGTAGAAGCGTCCAGTCGTGTGCATCTTTACATGACCCGCGCCGTAATGCGCGAGTTGGCGCACACCAGCGCGCAGGCCTTCGACACCATCAGCCACCAACTCCGGTTCGAATGGCTTGAACTCCAGCGGAAACGGAGCGTTAGCAGGAGCTGTTATGGCGAGAATCGGCCCCGCGGGCAGTATCCGGGGACCTTGCACCAGGCCGCTATCGATCGCCCTCTTCAGTTCCACGTCGGCGTAGCCTCCGCCGTGTGATCCCTGGGCAACCTGGGTCGTATACCCGGCCCTTAGACTCTCTGTGGCGCTGTGTAGCGCCACGAGCATTTGATGTTGCAGGCCGCCCGCTTCGTCCGTGAGGTGTACGTGACCGTCTATCAAACCGGGCAGCACGGTTGCCCGGTTCAGATCAATGATCTTCGCGCCAGCGGGGATCGAGACACTCGCAGCGGGGCCGGTTTCCGAGATCCGGGCGCCTCGAATCAGAACAACCTGGTTCGCCAGCAACTGTCCCGATTTTGGATCGAATAAATGGCCGGCGCGGACGGCCGTGACCTGGCCGGTTTGCGCCCAGAGCCCGGCCGAAAGGCTTAAGAACGAGATTGCAGCGAACAGACGTCCCATGGCTTGTTAGGATACCCCAGATCGCCGTGCCGCGCCGGTTGCTAAGGATTGATGCTGCCCGGGGCTAAGACGTGAGCTGACGATTCCGCTCGCACCGGCTCCAGCGTGCCCAAAGCGACGATCGCGTTAGGGAACAACCCGCCCAGGACAACGAACAACACGGCCGCGGTGAGAATCCACCTCTCTCGCGGCAACGCGTCCGCCATTACAGTGAAGCCGGTCCGCCGTTTGCCAAGAAAGAGCCGTGTGAACAGCCGGAAAATGCTGACGGCATTCATCGCAATCGCCACAGGTAAGAGAAGTCCAGTCAGCGGATGTGACTCGAGCGTTCCGTGAATCAGAAGGTCCTGCGAACAAAAGCCCAAAGTGCCGGGCAAGCCCACCAAAGCCAGCCCAAATATCGCGAAAAAGACCGCCAATCGAGGCGCATGTTCCGCCAGGCCCAGATGCCGGCTGGCTGTCAGATTCTCTCCGAAACGGACTTCCAGAAGGCGCAAAATTCCAAACAGGCCCATGGTCGCCACCGTCACCACGCACCAGTGCACCAGGGCGCCCGTCATCCCTTCCGCGGTTCGGCTCTCCAATCCCGCCAAAATGCAGGCAGATTGGCTCAGAGCAAGAAACGCCAGCAGACGGCGCGGGGAGTTCTCGCTGAGAGCTCGAATAGCGACATACAGTGCGGTGCCAAGGGCCAGATACGACAGCACTGGAAAGAAATTCCTGGCGGCATCCGGGAACAGCGGCACAATTAACTTCGCCACCAGCAGCGCCCCGAAATGCCCATTCAGCAGGAGAGCGGTCGGGATTGCCGGCCCTGCCTCAGCCGCATCAGCCACCCACGCATGCGCCGGACAGATTCCCTTCCGAAAGATTACAGCTGCAACTAGCAGGCCAAAAACCACCATGCCTCCGGGACTCTGTCCCCTCATCCCGCTGATCGACATTCCGTGCCCGTTTGCCAGGATCAGTAAAATGGCCAGCTCAAAAGCAACCGTTGAAAGCAGCAGGCCCATTCGCGGCCGCCATGCACCGGAGCGGAAAAACCGCACCATAAAGAACGGCACGGTTGTCAGGATCCAGGCCGCGAGCAGAACCAAGAGGTTCTCAGTCGAGTACGCCAGCAGCGTTGACCCCAGCACGAAAAGCATCCCTGAAATCATGTTCGGATTGCAATCGCGCAGCGGCAACATCAGCATAGCCATTGCTGCCAGGCACGAAAACAGCAGCATCAAGGCTTGATTTAATGACTGTCCGAATGCCGCCTCATTAAGTAGAAGAGCGCTCGCCAGCACTGATACCAGAGCGGCGATAAAACCTACGGCCCGCGCTTGCCGCCTGGTTATCAATAGGAAAATCGCAGCCAGCCACGGAAGCGAGATCGCGACCAGATTGAGAAACGGCGTCATCAATCCCCGCCCTGGCCCGCCGGACTCTGCACCGAGAGCGCCACCCTTTCGCGCCTCCTTACCGGCGTTTCCGATCCCAAGTTGTCCAGCTTTGAGAAAAGAGCCGACAAGCGAAGCAAGGGATGAATCAGAAAACGGTCCAGAATTGTATCCAGATGGCCCCGGTCAAGTGCCCACCGGTACAGCCATAACTGCACCGGCTCCGGCATTCGCTCCTCCGGACGGCTGGCCTCGGGCGATAGCTCGCCTCCAATGGCGGAATGCATAGCATGATAATCGTGCAGCATCGATGGCGCGCGTAGAAACTGCAGCGTGCGAACGGTGGCATGTCCGAGAATATGGGCGACGGCTATCCACTTCCAGCCCATTCCGATTTCCACGAACACAAGACCTACCTGCGTTAGCGACGCATAGGCCAGGGATGTTTTCGCATCAGCGCTGGCCCGGCCGACGATCGTGCCATGTATTGCCGTAATCAACCCGATCAAAATTACTAATGCCGAAGCCCACCGAGACTGCTGAAGCATCGGTTGAACGCGCAACAGCAGATATGCGCCCGCGTGAATCGAGATTGCTCCGTAGAAGATTGCACTGGACGGGGTTGGACCTTCCATGGCCCGCGGCAGCCATCCCGAGAACGGAACCTGCGCGGCCTTTCCCGCAGCCGCAAGCAGCAGAAGCAGGCAAAGGGTTCGTGCCTGCGGCCCTCCTAGCTCCGGGAGACCTCCTGCGAATGAAGCCGTCCCGGCCCACTGATGGAGCGCGAAAATGCCCACTAGCAATCCGATATCGCAGGCCCGATATACTCCGAACACCCGCAGGCCATTTTCCACGGGCCCCGTGCGCAGTTGAAAGAATGCAATCAGCAAAACCGAAGTGATGCCGACCAGCTCCCATCCAGCCGCCAACAGATCGAATGAACCAGCGGCAAACGCCAGCAAAGATCCGAAAGCAAACAGGTACAGAAGGAGAAAGAACCGGAGAAAACCGCGCTCGCGATGAAGATATGTGGCAGAGAACTGCCCAATCAATCCAACCAGCACAACGGTCAATCCCAGGAACGGCAGCGAAAGCCGGTCCGCCATCAGGACGAGCGGGAAATGATACTCGTGCACCGTAAACCAGTTCCCGAACGGCACCACCACGGAGTCAGCGCCGGTAGATCCTAACTTCCAGACCAGGCACGCCAGCGCAAACACACAGGCCGAAAACATCAGACCAGTGATCCGTGATATCACGCGCTCACTCGGAGCCCAGCCGAACAACCATAGCAGCGCTGTCACACCGAACACCACTCCCGGCGCTAAGACCACAAAAACCAAGGCTGCCTGCGAAAGGTCCACTCTATCGGCCCCCTGCCGCGTCCTGAATGCTGGCCATTGGAAGATGTTCCGTCTTGCCGCGATACCAATCCATGGAGGAAACAACACTGGGCAAGCATTCCATTGGCGCTTCGAACTCCTCAAAGTCGCCGTTCCTAAATGCATGCACCCGGCCTGACTCCGGGTCAATAGTCGTTAGCCGAATCCATCGATTCTCAACCAACTGCTTCAGTCCTGCATTCGCGTTCACAGCCTGGATGAGCCGCTGCGGCGTGGTCTCAATGACAAATAGAATCCGCACCGGCTCATGAATCTCAACCATCTGCCACGGCAGTCCCGTTCGCAGATCGCTGGCGTGCCCATCCATTACGCCCATCAGCCCGGTTACATTGTGCGGAAGCTTTGTGCCGCAGCCGTAGCGGTCGTTATCCACAAAAGAGAAGTAGTACTCAAGGCTGATCCCGGCGCATACAGGAACGACCGCCGCCAGCAATGTTTTCAGGCATTGGCCATCGGGGTC
>DATGIY010000646.1:0-2867 GCA_035295475.1 Terriglobales bacterium | reverse complement strand
GACGGCCCAGGGTTCGACCCAGCCAGTAACCGGCGTTGTCGCCTGCCGTGGCTGCCGCTACACCGGCCACGATGATCCAGACGTAATCGAAATGCTGATGCTTGAAGGCCAGAAAGCTGGCAAAAATGAGAATGGTTTCTCCCGGCAAAGGAAGTCCGGCATTTTCCCCCAGCAACCCGACAACGATCGCCCAGTACCCCCAGGAGAGGAGGTAATGGTGAACGGTATTGACGATCCAATGCATGGGCGCGGTCATCGCGAACGCTACCAGTTCGATGCCGGATGCGGGCGCAAGGCGGGTTGCAGAAGCAGAGCTCCGATCATCAGCCATAAGGCCAAGACTTTCATGCTTAGGATGACAACTCTTCCAGCGGCACGCCATTGCTGCGCGGTCCAAGCGCCAGAATGACGATCGCGACCACAACCATGGCGGCAGCCAGCAAGGCAAAGACCGCGGGCACGCCGTACATCAGAACAGCGCCAATCAGCAGCGAAGTAAAAGCAGCGCTCAGCCGGCTCCAGCTATAGGTAAAACCCACCCCGGTGGCACGAATCCGAGTAGGAAAAAGCTCGCTCTGGTAAGCATGGAAATTGGCGGAAAAACAGTTGTTGCACAAGGTAATGAGAGCGCCACTGAGCACAATCAGGGTGGGCGCCGTCCAGAAGGCAAATCCTAGACCGAACAACGCCACCAGCAGCGCGGTGACCGCGATGGTCCACTTGCGCTCCCACCGGTCAGAGGTGAAAGTCGCGACCAGCGGACCTAGGGGCGCAACCAGCGCCATGAGCAACGTGTAATCCAGCGAAGACAGCAACGACACTCCGCGATGCAGCAGAAAAGTGGGAGCCCAGTTGGAGAAGCCGTAGAAACCGATAGTCTGCAGCGCCTGGAACACGATCAGCATGGCCGTCCGCCGGGCATAGGGTGGTCGCCACAGCTCCGCAAAAGCGGCAAGGACGGATGGCCGGTTTTCGCGTGCAGATGGTGCGAGATCCTGGATGTTCGGTACATCCCTGGTCTCACCAGACTCCGCCTCCAGAATTTGCAGGATGTTTTCCGCTTCTCTTTCGCGGCCGCGTTCCGCCAGCCAGCGGGGTGATTCCGGCAATTGCAGGCGAAAATACCAGGCCAGCATCCCACCCGCGGCGCCAATCACCATGATCCAGCGCCAACCATCAATCCAGAAATGGGTTGGCACAAGCACGCGGCAGAGCAGTGCGACAGCCGGTACAGAGGTGAATCCCACCACCTGCGTAATGGCCACGAAGCGTCCGCGAGTCCAGCTTGGGACTAGCTCCGTAACATAGGTGTCGATCACAACAATTTCCGCTCCGATGCCAATGCCAGCCAAGAAGCGCGTGGCAATCAACCAGTTCGCATCCGGCGCCAGGGCGCCGGCCAGCGTGAACACCGAATAGATGAGCAGCATGATTACGAACGCGCTGCGCCGGCCTACGCGGTCGCTGCCCATGCCGAACAGCACCGTTCCCAAAAACATGCCTAGAAATCCCGCCGATACCAGCAGGCTGAACTGATGCAGCGAAAGGAAGTGGGAATCCTGCAGCGCTGCTCCCAGGTAGGCGACCATGAACAGGTCGTAGAGGTCGAACCAACCTCCCAGGGATACCAGGGTGATGAACCGGCGATGAAAACGTCCGACCGGCAAACGTTCCAATCGTGCGGCGATGGACAGTTGCTGGCCGGAAGCTGGATCACCTGAGGGCATGGCCCACAAGAATACAGCGGCCATCGAGGTACGCCTGTCATCTGAGCCGCCTGGCCACACTTACCAAAGGTATCTTGCTGAATCCATTGCACCGCACTGACACTTTAGGAGGAGAATCCTGTCCTTGCGGCTTGGGATCAAGGCACTGCTGAAGACGTTCTGGGGAGTGTATCTGCTCCTCACCTCGCTGTATTGCCTTCTCGCCTTTCTGCCTTATACCTACTACTTCCTGATTAAGGCTCCGGCGTATGCCTGGATGCCGTGGTTCGCGCAGCATCATGCCCTGCTTTACTGGTTCGCCCTGGGGGTTGCGGCCGTTGGGTATTGGCCGGGAAAGAAGACGACTTCGCACACGGGGATTTACCTTGCCCTCATCCTTCCAGGTTTGTACCTGCTGGCCAGACCCTTGCTGCCTTTGCTGCAGAGCAATCGCAGCGCTTACATCGCCAGCTTATTAGCCTTGATGACGCTGATTCTCACCGCTGCCGCCGGCGCGAGGGAATATTGGATTCGACTGGACAGCAAGAGCAGCGGCTGTTTCCGTTATTCCACTGCCGTGCTGACGGCGGTGCTGGTCGCTGTGCTTTATTCGGGCGGAACCGCCTTGAGCGCCTACCTGGAGACCGGGAGCTTAGTTTTCCATCTGCAAGAAGTTGAGCTTAGCGCCTGGAGCGTGCTTTCCCACGTGCTTGTGGCGGTGCTGATCTTTTCTGCGCTGAACCTTATCACTCTCCTGTCGGGGAAAACTCGTTATTCGGGCCAGGTGAGGACAGGTCTGATAGCGGGGTTGTGCTTTGCCTTTCTGTGGATGGGGCTGGAACGGTTCATGACCAACTTTTTGAGTTTCGAAGGATGGATGGCGCAACTCTACGCTGCCAGCTTGGCGGCCGCCATGGCGATCTTTGCCGGCTCTATAGTGCTTCCCTTCCTGGTTCCTCAGGACAGGCTCAGTACTGAGAGCCTCCGACAGCACTCGCGTGCAGGGGCCATGGTCATAGCGGCGCTGACCGCGGCCGGCGCGGTGGCGCTCCCGTCGCTTATTCGCGGTGGTGACTGGAACGGCGTGCTGCAGGGCACCTGCACGCTGATTTTCTGGCTGGTTCTCTCCGTCTGCCTGTATCGCTTACGTCCGCATGCCAA
>DATGIY010000645.1:0-2938 GCA_035295475.1 Terriglobales bacterium | reverse complement strand
CGGGGACTGCCGCAGCCGCACCCCCAGACCCTCCGCCGGCGGCGCTCCCCACTCCCTCCATAACGGGACCTTTGGCGGCCCTTCCACCAGCTGTCTTCGACGCCGGGCCTTTCGGCAAGGTAGCCGTGAACGGCATTCTCGATGGCCTGGGTATGTGGACCGGGAATTACGTGGCAGGCGATAGCAGCACACAAGCGGCGCTGAGTAACGGCCAGGTGTTTATTCAGAAGCCCGACGGATGGTTTCAGTTCTACCTGCAAGCGGGCGCGTACAACATCGCGGCTCTCGGGGCACCATTCCTCGCAACCGACAAAACGATGTCCCAACTCTTCGGCCCGGTGCCCGTTGCTTTTGTGAAATTCCAGCCGGGGAAAAACAGCCCCTTTAAGAACACCTCTTTACAGATCGGCGCCCTACCCACCTTGATCGGTGCCGAGTACACCTTCACCTTCGAGAACATGAACATCCATCGTGGCCTGTTGTGGAATCAGGAGAACGCCGTCAATCGTGGCATCCAGTTGAATCAGGTCATGGGCAAGTTCACCGCCTCTTTCAGTTGGAACGACGGTTTTTATTCCAACCGGTACTCGTGGCTGACGGGCTCTTTAACCTATGTCAAAGGCCCGCATAGTCTTGCGTTCGTGGCGGGTGGAAACTACGGACAAACCGCGCGTCAGACGTACGCCACACCAGTGCAAAACAACAGCAGCATTTACAACCTGATCTACACGTACACAAAGGGCCCATGGATTCTGCAGCCCTACTTTCAGTACACCAATGTGCCCACTAACCTGAGCATCGGGATTGTGAAAGGCGCATCGACGACGGGCGGCGCGATGTTGGCGAGTTACACCTTTAAACACGGTTTCTCGCTGCCGGTGCGCTGGGAATACATCTCGAGTTCGGGGAGCGTCGCGGACGAGTCTGTCAATCTGCTGTATGGGCCGGGCAGCGCCGCCACTTCGATCACCGTCACACCCACTTTCCAAAAGAGCGGATTCTTCATACGCGGAGACCTCGCTTACGTTCATGCGAGCAGTATCACGCCGGGAGACGCCTTCAGTCGCAGCGGCCTGAACCAGAACCAGCCGCGGGCCATGGCTGAATTCGGGTTTCTGTTCGGGAGCAATGTTGTTGAGAAGAAATGATTCGTGGGAAAAAGGGAAATGCTTCAAACGCATCTTGATCAGCTTCGAAGCCGAGACGCCACGTAGCGATCGGGTCGGAGCGAGGAACGTGTTGATCTTCGGGCGGCCCGAACCTGGGTTGCACGACAAGTGGGGATCAGCGGCTTGGACTCAAACCCAACTAACCCCTGGTGTCAGCGTCCTCGCCGCCTCCCCTCCCTTTAGCCGATCGGGCAAGAGCGAGAGCAGGAAAGGAACCTGACCCGATGAGTCAGTTACGTGAGTTGGCTGAGTTGCTTGCTGGCTTTGTAAGCGTTCTTGCAGGCATGTTTTCGTTAGGGGAGCGCCCCCTGTTGGGCGTCCTGGTAATGCTTGGCGCCATGGCTTTCCTTCTCCGTTCGACGGCCAGGCTTTGTAAGGCAAGTGATGAAAACTGATCTCGTGCAATTGAAAATGAATCACACAGGAGAATAACGATGGCAGAGACTACTGGAGAGATGAAAAAGACTTTGGGGCTGACCGGCTTGACGATGAATGCCATGGCCTTGATCGCTCCCGGCGCCTTCCTTTGGCTGACGTTTGCCGGGCAGGCGGCGGCTGGATCAACCGCTCCGTCGATGTGGATCGGCATTTTATTTGCCACGGCTTTGTGTCTGGCAACCGCCGTTTGTTACGCGGAAATGTCCAAGCTCTATCCCGGGACGGGCAGTTCCTATTATTTCGCCGAGCAGTCGTTCATCAACCACGACACGGCCTGGCCGTACGCCCGGCTGGCGAAATTCATCGTCGGCTGGGGCTCCCACCTTTACTACTGGGTCTATCCCGGGGTGATGGTTGGAGTAATCGGCGTGATCTCCGGCTATCTGGTGGGAACGCTGTGGCCGAATTTCATGAGCGCCAGCAATCCCGGCCCGATGTTTATGATGGTGGTTGCCATTGTGTTCTCCTTCGCCGTCTCCTACATCGCTCATCGCGGCATCAACGGTTCGACGTCAGTGAACATCGCGATCAATGTGATTCAGATCAGCGCGCTGCTCCTGTTCTCCGTCGTTGCCTTGAACTACCGCATGAGCCACCCGGCCGGCAGTCCGAGTCTCCAGTTCGATCCTCAAACCAGCGCGTCCTATAGCTATGAGTACGCCACTACTTCGCAAATGGTCGCCGGCACGGCGACCGATGTCGTGACCCGTGACTCGAATGGAGTGCCTCAGCCTAAGCTCGACGCCTCTGGCAAGCCCGTTCCATTTCACATCAGCTATCCCGAAAAAGACTCCAGCGGAGCTTTCGTATCGCACCCCACCGCGGGTTCCGTGATCCGCATGCACAACTTCGGTTGGATGTTTGTCCAAGCGACCATCGCAATCTTGATTCTGGTAGGGTTTGAATCCGTGACGTCCATGGGCGGCGAGGCCAAAAACGCCAAGCGGGACGTACCGATTGCCGTCATCACCTCGTTGCTGGTTCAGGGGTGCTTCTGCTACCTGTTCGAATACTTTGCCGCGAACTACGTCCTCAATAGCGGATATACCATGACGAACGCGGGCGCATCCGCCGCCCCCATCGGCGATCTGATGATCCTGGTAGGCGATACTCTGTTCGGGGTGGGGAAAGGCCGAATCTTCATGCTGGCGGAGGCCGCCACGGTATTTCTGGCCCTGATCGGCACCACGCTTTCCTGTATCAATACCGGAGCGCGTGTAACCTACGCCATGGGAAAAGACCAGGAGTTGCCCGATTCCATGGGATTGTTGCACAAGGAGAACGCAACTCCGCATCGCGCTATCTGGCTGCTGGCCGTAATTTCGGCCGTG
>DATGIY010000644.1:0-4946 GCA_035295475.1 Terriglobales bacterium | reverse complement strand
AACTGGCCCTGGATGGCTCGCGCTGGGCGTTCGCGGTGGAAGTAGCACGCCGCCTGGATCCGCAGCGGGCGAATGCATTTCTGGCCGCCTACGGCGTGGCCCCCACCGACCAGGGTTCGGTCCTTATCGCCAGCCCCATCCTGATCCCGATCGCCTTCCGGCGCGACCGCTTTGAGACGATCTCCGCCGCCGCCGTGTTGCAGGGAGAAGGTCTCAGCTCGCTGCGCGGCCGCCCCGTGCTGGTTGGATTTGGCACGGCCGAATTGGGAGATCGCATCAGTACTCCCTTAACTACGGCGCTGCCTTCCCCGGGCGTCGTCGTCCACGCGCAGATTCTGGACAGCATCCTCGCCGGCCGCATGCTGCACCCCTCCCCCACGTGGCTGACGCTCATTGTGCTGTTGCTCACCTGCGCATCCGTAGTCTGGTTTTTCCGCCGCTGGCGCGGCTGGCCGGCCGCGGGCTGGCTGCTGTTGTTGGCGGCCGGGGTTTACGGTCTCGGTCTGCTGGTGTTCGTCTGGGCAGCGCGGACATTGCCGGCCGGCCAGCTGCTGCTGGCGGTTTTGTTGGGACCGGTGGCAGTCTACAGCGTCGATTTCGTGCTGGTGGAGCGGAGCCTGGCCCAGCAATTAGGCGAGCTGCGCCATTGGCTTGCCGTGCGGGCCAAGAACGCTCCTTTGCGCGATACAGCTGATCTGTCCTGGAAACTGGAGCTTCTGCGCCGCCTGCAGTCCGATCTGGGCTCGCTCTACGAGCTTCACCAGACACTGTTGGAAACTACCCAGGACCTGGTCGCTATCTTCGATGAGCACGGTCGCCTGCTGCTGCACAACCGCGCCTTCGCCGCCGGTTTCGGCAGCCATGCCCGTTCGGGGGTGACACTGGAGAGTGTGCGCGCTCGCCTCGCCCCCAAGGACGAGGCCCCGATTTCACCTAAAGGAGCTGGTCTGGAAGGAGAGGCTTTCCTGGAAGGCGAGCTCTACCTGGTGCGCATTGTTTCCCTGCCTGGCACTACGCTTTCTCCGGGTGGAGGCACGGTGCTGGAATTGTCCAGCCTGCGCACTCGCGTGGAGCGTGACCGCGCTCGGGCCGAGGCTTTGGGATTCATTACTCACGAGTTGCGAACGCCGCTGGTGTCTATCCAGGGCTTCGCCGATCTCATGATGCAGCATCCCTCCTCGCCCTCTTGCGCCCAGGCGCCGGAGACTATCTTTCGCGAGTCTAAGCGGCTGCTGGCGCTCATCAACAGTTATCTCGATGTTCTGCGCCTCGACGCCGGCGCGCGGCCCATTCGCTCCCAGGTGGTCAGACTCGATGAATCTGTACGCCAGGTGTTCGATATCCTGCAGCCGCTCGCGTCGGCCGCCGATACGCATCTCGTTTTCGAGGGCAGCGAGACTATCGAAGTCGCGGGGGATGCCAACCTGATCAATGGGGCGGTGTTGAATCTGGTAAGCAACGCTATCAAATATGGCAAGCCCGGTACCCAAGTGACGGTGCGTTGCTGCCGCGAGCATGATGAGGTGGTTCTGTCCGTTCACAACCAGGGAGAGCCGGTGCCGGAGCAGGATCTGCCGCACTTGTTCGATACTTACTACCGCGGTTCGAGTGCGGCTCCCTCTACACCGGGCTGGGGCCTGGGTTTAGCTTTTGTGAAGCGCATCGCAGAAAAGCACGGTGGCTCGGTCCGCGTCCGACTTCAGGGCGACGGGACTGCATTCGAAATCCATCTGCCGGCCAAGATGGAAATGGAAATGGCGAAAGACACAGCATGAAAAGCATCTTCCATTGCATACTCCTGCTGCTTGCTCTCGGTCTGCCTCTCCGTGCCGTGCAGAAGGCGGAAAGCCAGCCCATCACTTTGCCCAGCGGCTCAGCAGTGATCGCCGAAGTGAAGGGGAAAGTTTCCGTAATTCCGCCGCAGGGCACGCCCACCGTGGCGCAGCGCGGCGTGGTGCTGTCGCCGGAAACATCCATCGAGACCGCCAAAGGAACCGTGATCCTGTTGCTTTCCGACGGTTCGCAGGTGCTGGTGAAATCCAAAACCCGCGTGGTGCTCAAGTCACCATCCAGCAATGGGGGCTCATTCCTGCAGATGTTTATTGGCGAAATTCTCGCCAACATTAAAAAGCGCCTGGGAGAAACCCCACCCTTTCGCATGGGAACACCCAGCGCAGTAATTACCGTGCGCGGTACCCGCTTTTCGGTCGTGGTGGACAAGAAAGGCAAGACCTCGGTAGATGTTTTTGAGGGCATTGTGGAGGTGGAGGGGCTCGGCGAGAAGGCTCGAGCCGTCCTCGTCCGGCCGGGTCTGCGAACCGAGGTCCAGCCAGGCAGGCAGCCGCAAGAACCGCAGCTCATCAACCAGCTTGGCCTCATGGGGCCCGGTTACGGGCAACAGAATCCTGCGGGCCTGGGAAATAGTGGTCAGCGCCCCTCTGGCCAGCAACCCTCTGGCCAGCAACCCTCCGGTAACAAACCGGAGGGACCTGACAATTAATTCGTAAGCTGCTGGGGACCATACGGACACAACATGGGTCCAAACGACCCACCTGCCGTGTTCAGCAACCGTATTGGAAACTCAGATCTCGCGATTACCAGCTAATTTCGCGACCATCTGCGTTGCAAAACGCAACAGGGCGTTGCCGCGATGCATGTCGCTGAAACGACTGCATGGCAAAAAATGTCGTATGTACCACATAAGAATTTCTGGCTGGCCACCCCCGTCCCTGTGAACGAGACGAAACGCGCCTTTCGTAACGTATCCCCCTTTTCCACTTTCCAGCTACTCTCGGTGGCCAAACGATTGCAATGTCATTGGGTAACTGCGTTTCGCGTGAAACCTAGAAAACAAGCGAGATATCTTGGGCTCGATACTGCTGAACCTGTTCGTTTGGTTTCTGCTAAATGGCTCCGGGGCCGTCGTACCCGGACAAGCGCAGGCGCACGTTTCCAGTCGCGCCTCGGCGCAGACCATGGCGTCGACCCGCAGCCCCCACGGCAACCTGAATCTCCCCTGCCAGAACTGCCACACCTTCACCGCCTGGAAGCCGATCCGCAGCGTACCTGAATTTGACCACGACAAAACGAGTTTTCCCTTGCGCGGCATGCACGAGGGCGTAGCCTGCCGCCAGTGCCACACGGACCTGGTTTTTTCGAAGGCCAGCACCAAGTGCGCGGACTGCCACGCTGACATTCATCGCCGGCAGTTTGGAGCTAACTGCGAAAACTGCCACACCGTGAAGGGCTGGAACGTCTCCATCCGGAACATCCAGCAACACTTCAATCGCTTTCCCTTGGTGGGCGCTCATGGCTTACTGGAGTGCGACAGCTGTCACAAGAACGCGGCGGTCGGCCAGTTCCAGGGCCTCTCCACCGATTGCATGAGCTGTCATGCCACGCAGTTCCAGCAGACCAGCGATCCCAATCACGCAGCCTCCCAGTTTTCCACCACCTGCCAGGAGTGCCACAGCATGGACTCGTGGCTAGGGGTGAAGTTCGATCACCTGCGTTACACCGGTTTTGCCCTGACCGGTATGCACGCCAGTTTGGATTGCAATGCCTGCCACGTGGGCAACCACTTCAAAGGCACGCCGGTCGATTGCGTGGGCTGTCACGCTAAAGATTTCGCTACAGCGAATAATCCGGATCACGTCAAGGCCGGCTTTCCCACCACCTGCTCCACGTGTCACAACACCAGCTCGTGGACGAATGTGAATTTCAATCACGCCATCACCGGTTTTCCGCTGACCGGCGGGCACGCCAACCTGGCTTGTTCCCAGTGCCACCTCAACGGAAACTTCACGCTGGCAGCCACCACTTGCTCGAACTGCCACATGGCTGATTTTCAGAAAACGAATAATCCCAGCCACGCCGCCGCCGGATTCCCCACGACTTGCCAGACGTGCCACAACACAACGTCCTGGCTGAATGTGACCTTCAATCACGCCATTACCGGCTGGCCCCTGACGGGCGGCCATGCCAACGTGCCCTGCGCGCAGTGTCACGTCAACGGCAACTTCAAATCGACCTCGACGGTTTGTTCTTCCTGTCACATGGCCGATTTCCAGAAGACCACCAATCCCAACCACCCGGCTTCCGGATTTCCCACGACCTGCAACACGTGTCACAACACGACTTCCTGGCAGAATGTGACCTTTGACCATTCCACCACCGGCTTCCCCTTGACCGGCGCTCACGCCACCGTGCCGTGCTCGCAGTGCCACGTGAACAACAATTTCAATCTGAAGACGACCGCCTGCTCTTCCTGCCACATGACGGATTATCAGAAAACCAATAATCCCAACCACGCGGCGGCAGGCTTCCCCACGGACTGCTCCGTTTGCCACAGCACGGCTTCGTGGGCCAATGCCAAGTTCGATCACTCCGCCACCGGGTTCCCGCTCACCGGCGCGCACGCCACACTGCAGTGCCAGAGTTGCCACGTGGGCGGCCAATTCACCAATCTCAACCCGGCGTGCGTCTCCTGCCACCTGAAGGATTTCCAGGGGACTAACAATCCCAACCACACGGCGGCGGGATTCCCCCAACAATGCCAGGTGTGCCATAACACCACGGCTTGGATTCCGGCCAGCTTCAATCACAACACCACCGGATTTCCGCTTACCGGCGCGCACGTCAACGTGCCTTGCGCCAGTTGCCACATCAACGGACAGTTTGCGGGCACGCCCACCGACTGCTATTCCTGCCATAAGGCGGACTACCAGAACACCACGGATCCCAATCACGTGGCCGCGGCCTTCCCCACGACTTGCGCCCTGTGCCACAACACCACTTCCTGGTCTGGCGCCACTTTTAACCACACCTGGTTCCCGATTTACTCAGGGACCCATGCCGGCGTATGGAGTACCTGCGGCGATTGCCACACTAATTCCTCTAACTACGCCGCTTTCTCGTGCATCAACTGCCACACCCATAGTCAGGCG
>DATGIY010000643.1:0-5681 GCA_035295475.1 Terriglobales bacterium | reverse complement strand
GGCAGCTAACTAGCTGTCTGCGTGACTACCTATCTAGCCCTATTGCTGCTGGGGCTGCTCCTGAGGCTGGGCCGGTACCATTGCTCCCGGTCCCGGCAGCGAGGGACCTCCGAACCCGGATGGGCCACCGAATCCGGACCGCCCGCCAAAACCCGAGGGCGAGTTCATCCCGGGGCTGGCGTTGGAATCAGCTCCTGCCGGCTTGCCCACGACGGAGCCGCCAGCTCCGGCCAGGGGCGGCTGCGCCGGCCCCCGAATCAAGCCCCCGCGGTCCAGGCCGGGATCATAGATAAAGTACCAGTCGTTGTAATGATTCTTTTTGTTGAATACCCGGATCGAAGTTGCATGACTGGTGCTGGCCACACCAATAATGGGACCGCCGCCGAAGACCTTGCCCGTCAAGCTATCCCCTTGCGAGGGTGAGCTTTGCAGGCCCATGCTCCCCGTCGCCATGCCCGGCTGCATCACCGGAGCCATACCGGTCGGGGTTCCCGGCCCGTTGGGACCCTGGTTAAATGCCCCATTGGGGCTCTGGTTGAACATGGTTGAGCCGGATGCTGGTGTCGGACCCTGTCCGAAAGCTCCGGCCATGGCTGCCGCTGCCGCCCCGCCCATCACACCCGCCGGCACTCCCGGCCCTGCCATGCTGGTGGCGCCCGGGATGTGCACTTCGCCAAAGTGCAACAGGCGGAAGTCCTTGCCCGTAATCGGATCTTTGTAGCGGCGGCGCAGGAAGCGCATGTTGTTGGTGTTTTCCAGATCCTCCAGGCGCATGGGGTAACGCCCGAATTTCTTGTAGTAGTGCTGAATGGCGCGCATGTATTGCGTGCCCCGCTGAATCATCTCCTCTTCGCGCTGGCGCTTGATTTCCATGGCCAACTCGGGAGCGGCGGCTGCGGCGGCGATTATCATTAAAGTCAGCATCAGCAAAATAGCCAGCAAGACGTAACCCTGCTGGCTGGCCTTGCCGCTCTCCCGCTGCAACCGTCGCAACCGCTGGCTCACTTGCATCCGCTCAGCCTCGGGTGATGGGAATGCTTTGCCGATTGTTGTTGAGAACGTCCTGCAACTCTATGGACGTCGGCCCAATGCGCAAGACCTTGTAGCGCCGGTCCACGATATCGCCCTCGCCGGCTATGAAGACGTCCTGTCCCTTGGCCAGAAAAACTTTCCTCGGCTGTCCAGGCTTGCTGGCGAAACCAAAGAACTTCAGCTCGATAGGTGGGGGCAACGCCGGACCCTGCGCTTGGGGGCCCGTAGCAGGGTGTTGGCCATCTGTCCTGGGATCCCGCACGATAGGTTTGGGAATGGGCGCGAAGTCCTGGGCAAGAAAGATGTTCCGCCCGGTGCCTGCGTACTTCACTTCTTCACTGCTCTTGAGCAGGTCAAGCCGCAGCCGCGGGTCCAGGTTCAAAGTTGGAGCGGGAGATTTCTTGCCTGAGGCGAGCCGTCGCGGCATTGTGCGCACGGGCTGGGCCGCGCTGGTCGCGGTCTGGTCGAGGCTGGGTGCCGAGGCGCTGGGGCCGGAGTCCACCATGAGCATGCGTGCGATCAGCAGCAGCGCGACCAGCATGAGCACGGCCGCAATGGCCGCTTTTTTCCGATTCTCTGCGCCGACTTTCACTTATGCTCCGCTCTTAATATAAGTCTGCATTTTCAACTGCAGCTTGACCGAGCCGCCTTTGGCATCGCCCAGGACAATGCTGTTGACGATAAACAGCATTTTGTCCCGCTCCAGCGCATTCACAAACTTCACGATGTGCAGGTAATCTCCGGAAAGCAGGGAATCGATGGTGATAGGACGCAAGCCGCCGCCCTCCGGATCCTCCAGGTGATACTTTACCTGCGCGATATCAGTGCCATTCTCGCTGGCCAGCTTGCCCATTTCTTCCGCGATCCCAGAATAGTCGGAAGGCAGGCGGTCACGATAGAAGTCGGCGATCTGCTGCTTAGCCACCAGCACCTTTTTGTCCAGGCCACGCAGCGGTTGAACCTGTTGCGTTTTGAGCCGCAGTCGCAATTGCAGGGATTGAATTTCGTCCTGGCGGGAGCGGCCCAAGGGAGAAAGCAGCACGACAGCGCAAGCCAGGTCAACGCAAAGCAGCGCCGCCAGAACGACGGTCAGGCGCTTGCGCAGCTGGCGCACGTCAGCCATTAGAAGCCACCTCGCGTCGCGCTGCCGCCCGCTTCTGTTGAGGCTGCTGCGGCCGGTTGATTCGCGTTTCTCTGACCTTCCGCCACGTACAGCGTGCTGATATCGAACTGCACGTTGTCCCCCGGATTCTGCGGCTGCTGTTCCGTGGCTTCGGCGACAATTTGCGGTTGATGGAAGTGCGGCGACTGTTCCATGCGGCGCACCAGGTCTAAGGCGCGCTCCCGCGACTCCCCGGCCACTACCATGCGCAAGGCCAGCTGGTTGTCAGGCGTCAGTTCCGGGCGAATGGAAACCACGTGCAGGCGCGGCGGCATGATGCGTTCCAGATCGGAAAAAACTTCCGTCCAGGAGAAAGCTTTGCGCACGATCAGGTCATTGAGGATGAGCGATTTGTCCCGCGTGTCGCGGTTTTCGGGGCGATTGAGGAAGGCTTCAGCCTGGGCAATCTCCCGGTCGCCCTGGGCGATTTGCCCCTGCAAGATGTCGATTCGGTGTTCTTCGGCGGTCCACACCCGCAAGCGCAGGACGGCGCCGATCACCAGAGCCAGGGTCAGCAGCGATACTATGCCCAGGGTCAGCGTCCACTGCCGCAGGAATCGCTGCGCGTCCTCAAACGGCTGACTGGCGAGATTGATCTCAATGTGCATGATCTAAGAGAGCAAGGCCCCGGTGACCCCGGCAAACTGGGAACGCGATCCCGCGGCCAGGCTGCTCAACTGCTGCGCTCCCACCAGCTCCTGAACTTCGACCCCGGTCTGCGACTGCAACCCCGGCAGGGCTACTTCCGAATTGGGCAGACCCGCCACAAAAACTCGCTCCACATCCAGCTTATAGGTGTCCTGAAAAAATACCACCGACGGATAAACATCCTCTGCCAGTTGCTCGCCTGTAATACTGAGGCCGCGGGCGTTTTCCAGGGTACGAAAAAGCAACAAGTGTTCTTTCTCCAGGATCGCGATGCTGGTCGTGGAAGGATCCACTTTCACCACCAGGGTCGGGCGCGCGGCATCCACCGCGCCCAGCGCCGCCAGCATGGAAGGCAGCACGACACCTGGGACGTACCCGCTATCGCGAAAGGCGGCTTCGTATTCGTCCATGATGCTGGCCAGGCCCACGGCCGCGATCACCTTCAGTTCCTTGCCCCCGGCGCCGGGCTGCACCTGGTAGGAGACCCGAGCCTTATCCACATCGAAGGGAAGGGACTTCTTGAGGCGGAAGCGCACCACCGCTTCGGCCTCCTCCCGTTTGTCCGGCAAAGTTTCGAAATCGAGAAGAACCACGCGCACCGAGGCATCGGGAACAATCAGCACGACGTCGCGGGCCCGGCCTGCTACTTCATCCAGCGCGGCGGAAATCGCCTGGCGCAAGGAATCCGCTTGCAGCACGTTGGCCTGGGTGAGGTCGGGCGCTACGGCGCCTTTGGGCAAGTCCCTCGCCGTGAAGGCCTCCAACCCATCCCCGCGCTGGCTGACACGTGCCGCCACCACCGTATCCGCGGAAATCTCGCAGGCGACGTGGGGCCGGTTTTTCCTTGAACTCTGGCTCATATCCTGCCTTAAACGTGCTCAGTTCTTCCTAATAGTAATGCTAACGCGCAACGCGCCTGTCCGTTGCTGGCATTGCAGCCGGCAACGGACAAGCATCCTTGGAAACTGCTATCAGCGCGTGGTTTCGATAAACGTGACCTTATTGATCTCCTTCAAGGTGGTGGCTCCGAGCCTCACCTTGTCTAGGGCTGATTCACGCAGGAATCGCATTCCTTCTTCGCGCGCGGCCCGGCGAACTTCCGAGCTGGGCCGCTTGTCGAGGATCATTTCGCGTATACGGTCGGTTAGATCGAGCAGTTCGTGGATGGCGGTGCGGCCGCGAAAACCGGTGCCCGCGCACTCGATACACCCCTCCCCTTCGTAAAACGGCACATTGCCCCACTGTTGCGGATCCAGGCCGCTGCCCTCCAGTACGTCCGGAGGGTAATAGACCTGCTTGCGGCAGTTGGGACAGATGAGCCGCACCAGACGCTGGGCGAGAATGCAGTTCAGGGCGGAGACGAAATTGTAGGGCTCCACGCCCATATTGAGGAAACGTCCGATCACGTCCACCACGTTGTTGGCGTGCACGGTAGTGAAAACCAGGTGGCCGGTGAGTGCCGACTGGATGGCGATTTGCGCGGTTTCCGTGTCGCGGATTTCGCCCACCATGATTTTGTCCGGATCGTGGCGCAGGATGGAGCGTAAGCCGCGGGCGAAGGTCAATCCTTTTTTCTCGTTGACCGGGATCTGGGTAATGCCGCGCAGTTGGTATTCGACCGGGTCCTCGATGGTGATGATCTTGTCTTCGTCCGTTTTGATCTCGTTGACCGCCGCGTACAGGGTGGTGGTTTTGCCGCTCCCGGTTGGGCCGGTCACCAGCACCATGCCGTAGGGTTCTTTGATGTAGCGGCGGAACTTGCGCAAGTCTTCATCGCTGAAGCCGACCACGTCCAGGGTGAGCGTGTGAAACTTTTCGCTCATCGATTCCTTATCCAGCACGCGCAACACGGCATCTTCGCCGTGGATGGAAGGCATGATGGATACACGGAAGTCGATGGGCCGGCCTTTGTATTTGACGCGAAAACGGCCGTCCTGGGGCACGCGGCGCTCGGCAATGTCCAGTTCGCTCATCACCTTGATGCGGGAGATGATGGTGGAATGGTGCTCCTTGGCGATAGGGTTCATGGCCTGCTGCAGCACGCCATCGATGCGGTACTTGATGAACACCGAGTCATCGCGGGTTTCGATGTGAATATCGCTGGCCCGCCGCTCCAATGCGGTAAAGATGGTCGTGTCCACCAGGCGGATGATAGGACTGATGTCGCCTTCGGCCGTGAGCCGCTCGATGGAGATGGTTTCATCGCCGCTCTCGTCTTCGCGGATCACGTCCAGCGTGAAGCCTTCGCTGGCTTCGTCCAGCACGCGCTGCGATTGTTCGGTCTTCTTTAGAATGTCCGCGATTTGCGAAAGCGTGGCCACCTTAGTGGCGATTCGCTTACCCAGCAGCAGGCTGATTTCATCAATCATCATCAGCTGGCTGGGATCGGCGATGGCAATGGCCAGACGGCCGTCGTCGGTCTCCTGCAGCGGGACGAAGTTGTAGCGGAACATCAGGTCAACAGGAATTTTTTTGAACAGGTCGTGATGCAGCTGGAAATCGCGCAGGTCCACGTATTCGCAGCGATAGCGCCGGGCCACATCGCGCGCTCGCGAGAGTTCGTCCGCTGGCGTTTCCGTCGCGATCCGCTCGCCATTGCCGCCATTCACGAAAAGTGACTTCTTGTCCGCCATATTAGACCTTGCCCGTCAACCAAAGGCCCCGACTCCCGCGTTAATGTATGCCCCCGGCGCCCAACGTGAATATCGGCAGATATAGCGAAATCAGCACAAAGGCCACCACCGTGCCCATAAAAATCAGGATCACGGGCTCAATCAATGCCATGGCCGCGGTCAGGGCTGCTTGCACGTCTTCCTCGTAAAACTCCGCTACCGAGGTC
>DATGIY010000642.1:0-2777 GCA_035295475.1 Terriglobales bacterium | reverse complement strand
TATCGCGAGCGGGGAGCAGAGCAGGCGTTTGCTCCAGGCGGGAACCCGTGAAGCGTTGGGCAAAGGGCGGATGGACATCACGGCATCACCGAAAATTGCTGACAAGCCGCATGGTTGATGGAACTAACTGGACTATTGCCGGCAGGCGCCCGCCAGCGAATCCTGGCGTCTTCCACCGCGCAGAAATCATGATCGCCTGTCTTGTGAAGCTGGGCGGGAGTCGCCGCCACCGCGTAGGTGGAGTTGGGGCCGGAACCGCTGGGACTGGCGGCGGTCAAGCCGTAGAAATAGCCGTCGCGGGAATGTAGTTCCGCATCCGGCAGGTGGCAGTCGATCAGGCAGGCATGCTCCGGGCTGGCTTGGCATTGCCGCTGGTCACAAACCGCAGCCAGGCGGGAGAGAGAATCAGCGTAGCCGACAGCGGGATAGGCGGCCCTGTAGGAGTCTTGCGCGGAAGTGATAATATCCACGTTGGCAACCGCAGTAGCCTCGTTAGCGGCAATGCGGGAGTTGAGCAGCCGGGGCACGAGGGCGGCGGCCAACAACATCGCCAGTCCCGTAATGATCAGGACCTCTACCAGGGAAAAACCATGGGCGCGTTCGGACATCACCTTGTCTGAGCGCGGCGGCGCGGCTGAAGAATCCACCCGGCCGCGCGGCCGCGAAACCCTCATTCTATCGGAATGCGGGCTGTGGGGATACGCGAGCCCAACCAGTTTCACCTCCGCGGAGAATCAACCGTGCTAATCGCCTCGGCTGTGCTGGCCGTCATACCCCTTCTGGGAATTGCCTACATCGTGGCCCAGGGCTCATTCGACACCGTGGACAATCTGTTCTACGTGCTTATCCTGCTGGCCATGTCGGGAATTTTTGCCGCCAATGCCATGGCGGAGCTGAAGCGAACCCGGCGGCGCGCCGCGGCCGGCGTGCGCGTGGCGGGGAGAGGCATACGGGTGGTAGCAACCGCTTCCGGCACCTGCACCGAACGCGGCGTCGTGGAAGGCGTTCTGTTCTTTGAAAGCCCGGTAGGGCAGGCGAACAAATCCATGGTTACCCTGCAGCCCGATCATGGGCCGGCGCGACTCCTTTTCTTTGAAGGGGACTTGCGCAACCAACTGCCGCAGGGACACAAAGTCGAAGTCACCTACGAGTCGCAAAATGGCGCCAACCGCGTTCTGGCCCTGAGCTACAAGTAAGCCGGCGTTGTTCTGCATCTCCGGTAAATGAATCAGAGGGCGGCCCGGTACCGCGTTTGTCCTCACGACGAGCCGGTGAGCAGGCATCCGCAGCGAATCTGCGGCGACGTCGGGACCCGCGAGGTAATTCCACGCAAGGACTGCGGCGCAGATTCTGACTTCCCCTTTCCTCTACACACATCCTAATGAACCAGGACTTCTACACGCAGCCTAGTGCGCCAGGCGATCGATCTTGGCGGCCAGAATAAAGTCGCTTTCTGTCAGCCCGTCGATCTTATGAGTATAGGTAGTGATGCCCACCTCGCCCCACTTCAAAACGATATCGGGATGGTGACCCTGCTCTTCCGCCAGCTCGCCTACGCGGTTGACGAAGTCCAGAGCCTTGCGAAAATCGGGGAACTTGTAAGTGCGCGTGAGGTGGTGTTCGCTGACCACCGTCCAGCCGGGCAACTGTTGCTTGAAGGAGGCCAATTCCGCTCCCTTTAGCGGCTGCACGCCGCCACGGCACGGAACGCAGGTTTTGCTGGCAAGGTCGGATACTGCTGCATTCGCCATAATCCAAAATCTCCCAGTCAGATAATTTACTGCATTGCAGGGTAGAACATGAACGCGGTGTACAATCTCGCGACTGACATGGAAAGTAAAGCAGCGCAGGCGAACTACTCGGGAGTAGAGCGACAGCTGGAAATCTACCAGGCCGGGCTGAAAGGCGAGAAGCCGGTTGTGCCGGTTTCGCCGGATATTCTGGAACAAAGAGCGAAGCAGGCGCTGGAGCCGCGTGCCTACGACTACGTGGCAGGGGCGGCGGGCGGAGAGCAGACAGCTCGGGCCAACCGGGAGGCGTTTTACAAGTGGCGCATTGTGCCGCGCATGCTGCGCGATGTATCGCGACGCGATCTGAGCGTTGAACTGCTGGGCAATAAAATGCCCGCACCCGTGTTGCTGGGGCCGGTAGGGGTGCAGGGAATCATCCACCCGGAGGCGGAACTGGCCACCGCGCGGGCAGCCGCTTCGTTAGGACTTACCAGCGTGCTGAGCACGCTGTCGTCACGCCCGCTGGAGCAGGTGGCGCAGGCGGCGGCAAACGGGCCGCGCTGGTTTCAGCTGTACTGGACTACGCATCCGGAGGTCACCGCCAGCCTGCTGCGGCGGGCGGAGGCGGCGGGCTATTCGGCCCTGGTGGTGACGCTCGATACCGCGATCCTGGGCTGGCGCGAGCGCGACCTGGCGCATCCTTATCTCCCTTTTCTGCTGGGGGAAGGGCTGGCCAATTTTCTCACCGATCCGGTATTTCGCTCGCTGTTGCCGCGGGCGCCGCAGGAAGATCCTGAGAGCGCGGTGCGGCTCTGGGGCAGCATCTGCTCCAACACGGCGTTGACGTGGAAGGATCTGAACTTTCTCCGCCAGCACACGCGCCTGCCCATTCTGCTGAAAGGGATCCTGCACCCGGAAGATGCGGAACGCGCGCTCGACGCCGGCGTGGAGGGCCTGATTGTTTCCAATCATGGCGGACGTCAGGTGGACGGCGCCATTGCCGCTCTGGACGCGCTGCCCGCGGTGGTGCGGTCGGTACAGGGCCGC
>DATGIY010000641.1:0-6190 GCA_035295475.1 Terriglobales bacterium | reverse complement strand
GATTCGCGCTTGCCCAGGTTGATCTCCGCCGGAGAAAGGTAGAGCGAAAAACCTCCCAGCTGATGGATACCCACGTCAAAAGTTACCCGCGTGCGCAGCGAGGGCTTTTCGAAGATCATGGCCAGCGCCTTGCTCTTCAGCGCACTCGAGTAAGCCCCCGGGTTGGCCTTAATCTGCCCGGCAAACTCCACCAATTCTTTGATCTGCGCAGGAGTAAAGTCGCGGATGCTGAGAAAATCCCGAGGCCAACCGGAAGTGCTCTGCATTTTCCCTCCTACACGGTAACCCGCGCGCTTTCCAGACGATGGGCATGGCGGCTGGTAAATTCCGTCAGCACGTCGCCGATGGTGGGTTGGGTGCGCTCCTCGATCTCATAACCCACGCGAACACAGGGCTTATTCAGGCGCAGGATGGCGCCCAAATCGACCGGCGTAGCTACCAGAACCAGATCGGCCGGCACCCGGTTGATGGTCTCCTCCAGTTCATGCCGCTGGATGGCGCTGTAACCCATGGCAGGAAGGAGAGTGGTGAGATGCTTGAAGCGTTCGTAGGTGCCGCGAATCGAGCCCACGGCATGGGGCCGGGCGTCCATCAACTCGGCTGCGCCCCACTGCCGCGCGGCCACGATTCCGGCGCCGTACGGCATCTCCCCATGGGTCAGCGTGGGGCCATCCTCCACCACCAGGACACGACGCCCCTTGATCTGTTCCGGATTCGAAACTGACACCTTGCAGGCTGCCTCGATGATGGTGGCGTTGGGATTGTTCTGGCGAACGTTCTGCCGCACCAGGTCCACATTATGCGCATCGGCGGTGTCCACCTTATTGATCACCAGCACATGCGCACGGCGCAAGTTGACTTCCCCCGGGTAGTAGCTGAGCTCGTGCCCGGGACGATGCGGGTCAGCCACTACAATCTCCAGGTCGGAGTTGTAGAACGGCGTGTCGTTGTTGCCGCCGTCCCATAGGATGAGGTCGCCCTCTTGCTCGGCCTGGCGAAGGATGGCTTCATAATCCACGCCCGCATAAACCACGGTGCCATTCACGATGTGCGGTTCATATTCTTCGCGTTCTTCGATGGTGCACTTGTGGCGTTCCAGGTCCTCCAGCCGGGCAAACCGCTGCACCGCCTGCTCGGCCAGGTTGCCGTAGGGCATGGGATGGCGAATCACCACTGGCTTCCAGCCCAGGTGCCGCAGTTCGGCGGCTACGCGGCGGGAGACCGGGCTCTTACCGCAGCCCGTGCGCACAGCACACACCGAAACCACCGGCACGCTCGCCGCTACCTGCGTGTGACCGGCGGATAACAGCCAGAAATCCGCGCCTGTCGCCACCGTCCGCGAGGCCAGGTGCATGACCGTGGGGTGGGAGACATCACTGTAGGAAAACACCACAACGTCGATCCCTTGCCCGGCGATGATATGTTCCATTTCCTTCTCATCCACGATGGGGATGCCTTGCGGGTAGAAGGGGCCTGCCAGCTCCGGTGGATAGCGGCGATTGGCGATGTCGGGTATTTGCGTGGCGGTGAACGCTACCACCTGGAAATCGGTGCTGTGGCGGAATACAACATTGAAATTATGGAAATCCCGCCCGGCAGCACCCAGGATTAGGACCTTTCGCATGGCACACTCCTCGTTTAGGAAAGCGCAACTGGCAACATCCGATCTTCAACCCCCGATGGGCCAACCGGCAGTGAGGAGGGTCACAGGAAGGTGTGAGCAAGGGTACGAAAAATGCGTGCCGGCGCTGCAGGAAAGCGCCACAAAATCGCGCTTTTGTGCAGAAGACCCGAGATTACTCCTGCTTGCTTAGTTCTCAGGTAATACCTGGCGCCGCAGTTGCTTGTTCTTATCGCCGCCAATCGAGACACAGCTGGTGGTCACTACCACGCCATCGCATTTCACCAGATGTTCGGAAATGGTGGCACAAGGCTTAGTCCAGCTCACCCTCTGAATACAGCGACTGGGGACATAGAGTCCGGCTAACTTATGTGGATGCGCGCAGCCCAAACACAGAAACAAGCAGAACACGGAAACGAACAACGCAACCGACTTCATATTGGCAACTTCGCTTGGGGATTTTTCCAACTCCCGCTTTCCCGGCACCTGGCCGTGGCCGGATCGGCCTAGAGCGATGTTCGCATGGAGTTTCCAGCCGTTAGAAAAACGGGGGTATGGGGATGTGCTGTTGCGCTTCCCGCCGCGAAACCATTCCCTCAGCGGTCCACAAAGGTTCTACCGCTGACGATGACATGACCCGGGCGCGGGTCTGTGGTGTGTGTCCCTGCTTGCCGCCCTGTACGTCATCCGCCCGAAACTGCCGGGTGGTCAGGAATTCCAAACGTACAGAAACTCGTCATCGGCGGCGGTGGCGATTTCTTTATGGACAGTACGCGTTGCACGGCTCAGCGCGGAACGAATGTTCACCTTCGAGTCGGGCAACTCAGAAAGAGGAATTTTCAGGGCCAGACCCTGTCGAGTCCTTCCAGGTCGTTCAGGATGGAGGCGACAATGGCGTGGTGCTTGCCCTTCCTGCCCGTTGGAACGCTGGAGCGATCGGTAATGCCGAACCTGCGCTTGTGCTCCTCCTTCTTGCTCGCCATCGCCACCCCCACAAACCTCAACAAACGTATCACTATCGTATTGCTAACGATTGGTAGATTACGCTAAATACAAGTATCTCTGCAACTAAAAACCGACCTTGCTGGAACTGTCCTTAAGTCTTTGCTCAACAGTAGCTTCCCAGCATCCTTCCCAAAGAAAATCCCCCCGTACCGGATTTCCCGGCATAGGCTTGAAAAGTTGGGCCGAGCCAGACGATGCCAAAATTGAATTTTGAAACCGTGCCCCTGACGGAACTGCGCGCCAGGAAACTTGAGGGGGACCGGCCGCGGGTTCCCACGTACCTAAACGCCAAGGACGGGCGCACCAAGGTGCTGGTCGTGGATGATGAACGCGTAATTGCAGACACCCTGGGGAAAATCCTGCAGAATTCCGGCTACGAAGCGTCGGTCTCTTATGACGCTACCAGCGCGTTACAACAATGCGCGAACTTTCATCCTGCGCTGGTCATCACCGATGTGATTATGCCGGGAATGAACGGGGTGGAAATGGCCATGCTTATCCGCGAGCGCGAACCCCGCTGCAAGATTCTGCTGATTTCCGGCCAGGCCTCCACCACCAACCTGCTGGAGGGAGCGCGCCAGCGGGGATACGAGTTTGAACTCCTGGCAAAGCCGATACATCCTACGGACTTGTTGTCCCGGCTCGCCGCCCTGGTATCGGACGCAGCAGATGATACGAGAGCGCGACTCTAGCCCTCCTCGCTGCCCCTTAGTTTGGCAATCACGCTCAAATCCTCCAGCGTAGTGACGTCGCCCTTAACTTCCCCGCTGGAAGCCAGCTCGCGCAACAGGCGGCGCATAATTTTGCCGCTGCGCGTTTTGGGCAGGACATCGCTGAAGCGGATGTCATCGGGTTTCGCCAGCGCACCAATTTCCTTTGCCACCCACTTGCGCAGCTCGTCTTTCAGCTCGGCCGAAGGCTCATTCCCGTGCTCCAGGGTGACAAAAGCGGCAATGGCCTGCCCCTTCACTTCGTCCGGCCGGCCTACCACGGCAGCTTCCGCTACCTTGGGATGGGCCACCAGCGCCGATTCCACTTCCATGGTGCTCAGCCGGTGGCCGGCCACGTTGATAACATCGTCCACCCGCCCCATCACCCAAAAATAGCCGTCTTTATCTTTTCGCGCGCCATCCCCCGTGAAGTAGATGTTGGGTATCTCCGACCAGTACTGGCGCACGTAGCGGTCGGGATCGCCGTAGATGGTGCGCAGCATGGCTGGCCATGGCTTCTTGATCACCAGGTAGCCGCCGGAGCCTTCGGCCACCGCTTGCCCATCGCGGGTTACGATGTCGGCTACCACGCCGGGGAACGGCCGCGTGGCCGAACCGGGCTTCGCGGCGATGGCGCCCGGCAAAGGCGTAATCATGATCATGCCGGTTTCAGTCTGCCACCAGGTATCGACGATGGGGCAGCGGTTGTGCCCGATCACGTCGCGATACCACATCCAGGCCTCCGGATTGATGGGCTCGCCCACGGTGCCCAGCAGGCGCAGGCTGTCGAGCTTATGCTTGCGTGGCCACTGTTCCCCCCACTTGATGAAGGTGCGAATGGCGGTGGGCGCCGTATAAAACACGCTGACCTGGTGCCGGTCAATGATGCGCCAGAAGCGGTCGGGCTCAGGATGGTTGGGCGCGCCCTCGTACATCAATGTTGTCGCGCCGTTCTGCAGCGGTCCGTAAATGATGTAGCTGTGGCCTGTCACCCAGCCGATATCGGCTGTGCACCAGTAGGTGTCTTCTTCTTTGAGATCGAATACCCACTTGGTGGTGATGTAAGTGCCAACAGAGTACCCCCCGGTGGTGTGCACCACGCCCTTGGGCTTGCCGGTTGTTCCGGAAGTGTAAAGGATGTAGAGCGGGTGCTCAGCGTCGAGGGGTTCGGCGGGACACGGGTGATTGTTTTCCGCCGCCATCAGCTCGTGCCACCAGTGATCGCGTCCAGGCTCCATGTGAATGTGGTGGCCGGTGCGCTTGTAAACAATCACGTGCTTGATCGTGGGGCAGGCGGGTAACGCTTCGTCCACGGCTTTCTTCAGGTGAACCTCAGAACCGCGTCGATAGGCGCCGTCCTGGGTGATAACGGCCACGGCTTGCGCGTCGGTGATCCGGTCTACGAGCGCGTTGGCGGAGAAGCCCCCGAACACCACCGAGTGCACCGCTCCTATTCGCGCGCAGGCCAGCATGGCAACGGGCAGCTCCGGCACCATACCCATGTAGATGGCCACCCGGTCGCCTTTCGCAATACCCAGTGACTTGAGTACGTTGGCAAATTTCTGCACCTCAACGTGCAGCTGCTGGTAGGTTAGTGTGCGCAGCTCACCGGGTTCGCCTTCCCAAATAATCGCCGCCTTATTCTTGCGCCAGGTCTGAACGTGGCGATCGACGCAGTTGTAACAAAGATTCAGCTGCCCGCCTGCGAACCACTTGGCCCACGGTGCCTTCCAGTCCAGCACTTTCTCCCAGGGCTTGAACCAGTGCAGTTCGCGGGCGATGTTGCCCCAGAAAGTCTCGGGATCACGCTCCGCCTCGGCGTATAGGCGCTCATAATCTTGCAGGCTCTTGATGTGCGCTCCGCGGCTGAACTCCGCCGGCGGCGCGAAACTGCGGCTCTCCTGCAACACGGAATCAATGCTGGTGGACTGGTGCTGGGTGGCGGTGTCGTGGGCCATGCGTCTCCTCGTGGCAATTAGCACTTAGCGTTTGGCATTTAGCCAGCAACGTTTCTCGGCTGTCCTGAGAGACCGCCAGTCAAATGCTTGTGCCAAGTGCTTGTTTTTCCCGGGACTGCCATCAACGGGCGACAGGCGCCATAGTACAACGGAGCCTGCGATACCGGGTACTGGGTGCCAGGAACTCAGGCTCCCGCTTCGAACAATGCCTCCACCCGATAGCCACCCTCCGCGGCCGCGCGCAGGCGGGTTTCGATCTGCTGTTCCAGGGAGTGTAATTTCGCCCGGCTGGCCTGCGGATCCTTGGCCAGCATGATGAGCGCTGGCAGCGCCATCCACCACAGCAGACGTTCGTAGGGCTCTTTCACAAAATAACGAATGCTCTCCCACTCATGGACGCCGATCACCCAGGCGACGTCGGGGTCGTGCACCCAGCTGAAGAGTGCGGTGCTGCGGCCGGGCACGAGTTCAGCGCCAGGCGCCCAGCCGGCGTGGGCGAAGGCGGCTCGAATTCGTGCTGCTGCCCGCCAGCGCTCTTCATCTTTAAGTCCGAGTCGGGTCAAGGCGTCGGCAAGAGCCTCGCGCAGGTGCATGGAATCGAAAAGCTGCGCTGCCGCGGGCTCCGGCTCCTGCGGATCAGAAAGCCGGCCAAGGGCGTGAATGGCACACCAGGCCAGCACCGCACCCCAGACGGGCAGGGATGATTCTAGATCGGCGCCGGCAGTAGGCAAGACAAAGCGAGCCTCTTCCGGCCAGGGCTCGGAGAAGTAGTGCTCCAGTTCGGGCAGGCGCAGGGCCGCCTCCAGATGCTCGCAAAGTTCTCCGATCACCGCCTCGAATTGGCCACCCCACTCCTGCGTCGGGTCCAAGCCGGCTGCCGCCCCGCCCGCGCTGCA
>DATGIY010000640.1:0-2576 GCA_035295475.1 Terriglobales bacterium | reverse complement strand
CTCCTGTTTCTATCGGTCCACGTCAGCCAGCACGTAATCAAAACTCCCCAGGATGGCCAGCAAGTCGGAAACGATTAGCCCGCGGCAGGTCAGGGGCAGTATCTGCAAATGGGGAAACGATGGCGTGCGAATGCGCGTGCGGTACGAAACCGTATTGCCGTCACTCACCAGGTAGTAGCCGTTGTTGCCCTTGGTAGCTTCAATGGCGCCCAGGGCCTCGCCCGGGGGAATTACCGGCCCCCAGCTCACGTTCAAGAAATGCGTGATCAGGGTCTCGATGTCGTGCATGGTGTAATTCTTGTTGGGTGGCGTGGCCAGCGGATTGTCGGACTTGTAGGGTCCCTCGGGCATGTTGTTGACGCATTGCTCGATGATTCGCAGGCTCTGTCGCATCTCCTCTACCCGCACCTGGGCGCGGGCGTAGCAATCGCCGGCGGCAGCGGTGGGAATACCAAATTCAAACTGGTCGTAAACCGAGTACGACTGCTTTTTGCGGAAATCCCACTCCAGGCCGGTAGCGCGCAGGTTGGGCCCGGTGACGCCCCACTCGATTGCCTCTTCCTTGTTTATTGCACCCACGCCTAGCGTGCGCTTCTTGAAGATGCGGTTGCCCATAATTTCGCGGTCGTACTCGCGCAGCTTCGGAGGAAGATAGGCGAGAAAGTCGCGAAACATCTTGTCCCAGCCCTGGGGAAGATCCTGGGACACGCCGCCGATGCGGAACCAGTTGGGATGCATGCGCGCGCCGCACACCGCTTCCACAATGCCGAAGGCGCGTTCGCGGTCATTGAAGGTGTAAAAGACGGGCGAGAGCTGGCCCACGTCCTGGGCGAAAGTGCCGTACCACACCAGGTGGCTGATAATGCGGAACAATTCCGCCATCATGACCCGGATCACCTGGCCGCGAGGCGGCACCTGGATGCCCGCCAGTTTTTCCAGGGCGGTGAGGTAGGCGAAGTTATTCATCACCCCGCCCAGATAGTCCACCCGATCGGTGTAGGGAATGTACGTGTGCCAGCTCTGGCGTTCGCCCATTTTTTCGGCGCCGCGGTGGTGATAGCCGATGTCGGGAACGACATCCACGATCTGCTCGCCGTCGAGCTGCAGCACAAAGCGGACCACGCCGTGGGTGCCGGGATGCTGCGGCCCCACGTTCAGGAACATGAAGTCAGTCCCGGCATGGCTGCGTTGCATGCCCCATTCCTCGGGCCTGAACTGCAGCGCCTCCTGCTCCCGCTCTTCCTTCTGTTCGTCCAAGTGGTACGGACCCATCTCTGTCGCGCGCGCCGGATGATCCTTGCGCAGCGGGTGTCCCTTCCAGGTCCGCGGCATCAGGATGCGCGCGAGATGCGGATGGCCTTCGAAGACCACGCCAAACATGTCCCAGGCTTCGCGCTCGTACCAGTTAGCGGCAGGAAAGATGCTGGTAATGGAGGGTAGCGAGGGACGATCGGCGGGCAAAGGTACTTTTGCGCGAATATATTGATTGCGCTCGAAAGAAAGCAGGTGATAAACAACGGTGAACCCGCTCTCCGGCTGACCATCGCGATGTGTGCGCACCCGCTCGTCAATGACCGTCAGGTCATAGAGCATTTTGTACGGCTGTCTGATCTCGTTTTTCAGAAATGCGACAACGTCGCGAATTGTGTCCTTCGACGTCCAGAAGGTGGGAATAACGTCGCGAGTCGGCTGGGATGTAATGGCCTCAGAGCCAAACTTCTCCTGCAGCTCGTCAACCACGGTCGTGCTGGCAACCAGGGGCATCTTTCAGATTTCGTCGGGAGTTTTGAGGTTCGTTACCTGCCTTCTCTGCTCCAGTTTGAGGTCGCGCATGGCTGGCATGGGCGTCCGTTCCACACCCTGCGGGCCAATGGCCCAGCTCAGCGGGCGGCGCTCGCTCCCCACCGCCTTCTGCAATAAAACCAGGCCTTCCATAAAAGCGTCCGGGCGCGGCGGGCAGCCGGGCACGTACACGTCCACCGGCAAGAATTTATCCACGCCCTGAACCACGCTGTAGATGTCGTACATGCCGCCGGAGTTGGCGCAGGAACCCATAGAAATGACCCAGCGCGGCTCCATCATTTGCTCGTAAAGACGCTGGATGACCGGCGCCATCTTGATGAACACGGTGCCGGCGATGACCATCAGGTCGGCTTCGCGGGGCGTGCCGCGAATCACCTCCGCGCCGAATCTCGCCACATCGTATTTGCTGGTCAGGCTGGTGGCCATCTCCACATAGCAGCAGGACAAACCGAAGTTGAACGGCCAGATGGAATTCTTGCGGCCCCAAGCCAGCAGGTCCTCCAGGCGCGACATGATCAGGCTGCGGCGCACGGTTTCGGCCATAGGAGCGTTTCCCGTCCGTGTCAGACTCTCGGTGGCGCCCGGCTTGGTAAGAGACCAATGCATCAGATTCCTCGTGCCGATCGGCGCGGCGGCCGCACCGACCGCGGATTCCAGTCCAAAGCGCCCAGCTTCCAAAGGTAAGCCAACGCCACCACCAGCACGGCGATGAAAATCACCATCTCCCAATAACCCGGCCAACCGAGCTCTTGTGCCGCCACCGCCCACGAGTA
>DATGIY010000639.1:0-5221 GCA_035295475.1 Terriglobales bacterium | reverse complement strand
CCTGTACGGCGTCAGCCCCCTCGACACGCTGACCTTTGCCCTGGCTGCCGTGATACTGATTGCGGTTTGCGCTCTGGCATCCTACGTGCCAGCGCGTAGCGCCCTGCGGGTGGACCCCATCATCACGCTCCGCCAGGGATGATGGAGATGCACAAGCATCGATGGCTCATCGGGAGCGGTCGGGGAATCGCATTTCATCACTTGAGATTCTTTCGCCGTCTGTTTTTGGGGAAGGTTCGGCGTTCTTCATTTACTCTGATGGGCGCGGAAGATGACGTAGGCGCGAATAGCGGCCGCATCCTGCTTCGTCAGCTCGCGCGCGAAAGAAACCATGCCGCGCGATTGCAGCATTCCTCCGCGCACAATGTAGAACCACTGGTCATTGCGCAGGGTACTGGAGTAACGCAGATCGGGCAGCACCCCGCCGCTCACCGCCACATCCCCATGACAGCGGGAGCAGTAATCTTGGAACAGCCGCTCTCCCCGATGGACGGTGTCCGTGCTGGCCGTAGCCGCGGGGGGATCCAACCGCGGCTCTTCGACCTGCGGCAGCGGTGGCAAGCTGGCGTTTCCGTCCAGTTTGAACACCAGCATACGGCTGACATTCCGGACCCGGCCTGATTTGAACGAAACTTCTCCCGTTGCCAGGGGAAACACTCCGCCCCAGCCCGCCAGCACCGCCACATATTGCTGGCCATTCACTTCATAGGTGATCGGACCGGCCATGACGCCGGTCTGCGCCGCGAACGACCACAGCTTGTCTCCGCTAGCCGCACGGTAGGCCTCGAAATTTCCCCCAGCCGTCCCTTCAAACACCAGGTTGCCGGCGGTCGCAAGCACACCACCGTTCCACGGGCCGGGCCGATCTACGGCCCAGGCTTCCTTTTGCCGCAGTGGATCCCAGGCCAGCAGCTTCCCTTTTACGCTGGACAAAATGGCTTGCTTGATTTTTGCAGCTTGTGGCATCCCGGCCGCGACCATATCGATGCCGAGATTGTCTGCCAACTGGCTCTCAGCAAAGCTTGTGGGGGATTTGTACTCAAAACCTGCTTCATTTACAGGAATGTAGACGAGTCCTGTGACCGGACTGTATGCCATGGGCTGCCAGCTGTGCGCGCCCAAGGGTCCAGGGACAATCGGCGGTGGATTATTACCTTGATAGCGGGCGACGGCGGTTTCGAGCGGGCGTCCATTTTTCATGTTTACGCCCGTTGCCCAGTTGATATACGTGTAGGGCTTGGCTGAAATCAGGTCGCCGCTGGCACGATCCAGAACATAAAAAATTCCATTTTTCGCTGCCTGCAAAAGCACTTTCCGGGGGCGGCCAACCCCGGCCATGTCCGCCAGGATGATCTGCTGGCAGGCATCGTAGTCCCAGGCATCACCCGGAGTTTCCTGGTAGTGCCACATATACTCGCCGGTCTCCGGCTTGAGGGCGACAATAGATGCAAGAAAAAGATTATCGCCACCGCCCGGGCTGCGAATGCGCCGGTTCCAGGGCACGCCATTTCCCACCCCGATATAGAGCAGGTCGAGTTCCGGATCGTAAACGATCGCATCCCATACCGTGCCTCCGCCGCCGTACTTCCACCATTGTCCGGTCCAGGTCTTGGCGGCTTTGGCCAGAATCGGATTCTCGAACGGCTTCGCCGGATTTCCCGGCACCGTATAGAAGCGCCAGACCAGCTTCCCGGTTTGCGCATCATAGGCGGATACGTAGCCCCGCGCGCTCATCTCCGCGCCGCCGTTGCCGATGATTACGTTGCCTTTCACCACCCGCGGCGCTCCGGAAATGGTGTAGCGGAATTTCCGATCAATCGTCAGCTGCTGCCATACCAGCCTGCCGGTCGCCGCATCCAGGGCCAACAACCGCCCGTCGAGCGTGCCTACGAACACTCTCCCCTTCCACACCGCGACTCCGCGATTGACCACATCACAGCAGGCGTTCACCGCCGACTGCGGCGGCACTTTCGGGTCGTAAGACCAGAGCACCTTCCCCCTCGCGGCATCAAGCGCCACCACCTTGCTCCAGGCGGTGCTGAAATACATAATTCCATCGACCACTAACGGCGTAGCTTCCTGCCCGCGGTGCGTGTCCAGATCGTAGTACCAGGCGAGCCCGAGACGGCCGGCATTCTTTTCGTCAATCTGTTTCAGAGGGCTGAAGCGCTGCTCGTTGTATGTGCGGCCGTAGGTGAGCCAGTTGTGCGGTTCCTGATCGGCGTTCACGATACGGGCGGTATCGACTTCCGCGAACGCGTTTTTTCTTGCCGAGGGGGCTTGACCGGCAGCAAACCAACTCCATCCAATGCATGCCGCCGCCGCAAGCGGGAGCATTCCCAAAATCCCCCCTCGTCGCCCCATGGCCTTGATCCGTCTCATAAGAGTTCTGTGCTACTATCTCCGGCGCTTCGGAGGCAACACATGTCCAGCCCTGCCATTAGCAGCAGCCTTATGAATGTGTACCGCGAGTTCGGGCGTCCCGACGTCCACATCGGCGCCAGTGAAGAGGAATCGCCTTACGTCCCCTTCGTGGAGAACGTGTTCATTCGTCATCTCGCCTTCGATGTACGGCAAAATTCCTTCGCCAACATCTTGTGGGTAAAAAAGGGAGGCATGCTCGGGCGTCACCGTCATCGTGGTCCCGTTTTCGCCTGCACCCTCGAGGGCAGCTGGCGTTACCTGGAATACGACTGGGTGGCGCAACCCGGCAGCTACGTCCAGGAAAGCCCGGGGGTGATTCACACGCTCGTATCCGACCACGGGATGAAGACCTTTTTCTGGCTGAACGGCTCGCTCGAGTTTTACGACGACAAGGATAATCTGCTCGACACCCTGGACGTCTTCTGGATGATGGACCATTACCTGAATTACTGCCGCGAGCACGGGCTCAAGATCAACCAGAAGCTGTTCGTTTAGCGCTACACCGCCACGGCATGCCGAACCAGGATGGAGCGCACTGCGCTCACGATCTTCTCCTCGTTCGGCAGCACATACTTTTCCAGCGGCTCGCTATAAGGAATAGAGGTGTCGAGCGCGGTCACCATGCGCACCGGCGCCTTCAGGTGCTCGAAGCCGCGTTCCGCGATTTCTCCGGCGATAACCGCTGCCGCCGAGGCATGCCGTGGCGCCTGGTCCACCAGCACCAAACGGCCCGTCTTTTTCACGGAATTGACGATGGTCTCCACGTCCAGCGGCGCCAGCGTGCGCGGATCAATTACCTCCGCGCTGATGCCTTCTTTCGCCAGGTGGGCGGCGGCGCCCAACGACAATTTCACCATCCAGCCCGTGGCTACGATGGTTATATCGCTGCCCACCCGTTTCACATCGGCAACGCCAAACGGAACCACGTAGTCGCCATCCGGAACTTCGCCTCGATCCAGCGTCAGTAAATAATGGTGGAAGTAAACCACGGGGTTGTTGTCGCGAATGGCGGAAGTCATCAGCCCCTTAGCGTCGGCCGCCGTTGCGGGCATGGCCACCTTCAGTCCGGGAATTCCCATCATAGCGTGATAGATGCAATTGGAGTGCTGCCCCGCCCATCCTGCGGCGAAGCCATAGCCCGCCTTGAGCACCAGCGGCACTGTCACCTGCCCGCCCGACATGTAACGTAACCGCGGCGCCTCATTAATTACCTGGTCCATGGCCACCAGCATGAACTCGCTCATGTACAATTCCACCACCGGCCGCAGTCCCGCCAGCGCCGCGCCCACCGCCATGCCGATTTCCGCCGTTTCGGAAATAGGTGTGATCCGTACCCGGCTCTTGCCGAATTTTCGCACCATGGGATCGCGCTCCGTCATCCCCAGGTTCTGGCCGTAGAAGATGACGTTCTCGTCGCGCTGCATCTCCTCCACGATGGCGGCCTGCATGGCCTCCGCGTACATCATTTCCCGTGCCATAGGTTCTCCTCAGGCATAAACATGATTGACCGCCTCTTCCGGTGCAGGAAGGGGGCTGGCCAAAGCGAACTGCACCGCCTCATCAATTTCCCGGCGCGCCGCGTCTTCAATGCGTGCCGCCTCTTTTTCTGCAATCACGCCCTCGCCAATCAGCCGCGAGCGGAAGCGGGGGAGAGGATCGTTGGCTCTTGCTTTCTCGTACTCCGCCCTCTTGCCATACACCTCAATCGCTTCATGTTCCGGAAATTGTGTGGGCACAGGCGGCACCGTAATGGCGTTGCCGTGCGCGCTCAGACGATAGAATTTGGATTCGATCAGCGTGGGACCATGTCCTGCCCGCGCCCGCTCGGCCGCCCTCCGCGCCGCCTCATAGACCGCCAGCGGGTCGCCGCCATCCACCGTCACCCCGGGGATGCTGAAGGCCACCGCTTTCCTGGAGAGGGGATCACCGGCGGCGTAGTTGGCATCTTCCAGGCTGATGTGGGTGTAGGCCTGGTATTCGTTGTTTTCCAGAACGTAAACAATGGGCAGCTTCCAGACCGCCGCAATGTTAAGTGATTCGTAAAACGCTCCTTGCTTACTGGCACCGTCCCCAAAAAAGGAATAAACCACCTGTCCCGTTTGCTTCACCTGCGCGGCCAGGGCCAGACCGGTCGCCTGCGCGATACCCTGGGCGATAATGCCGGAAGTTCCCGGGAAATGATGGGCAGGGTCGGCCAGATGCATGGACCCGCCAAACCCCTTGCACAGCCCGTCACGACGCCCGTAGATCTCTGCCATCATGTGGCGCGTCGAAGTGCCCAGCACAATGGGATAGCCATGGCAGCGATAACTGGGCATGACCGGATCGCTATCGCCGCGCGTTGCCAGTGCCCCTACGATGCTGGCTTCCGCGCCGTCGGCCAGGTGGGTGTGCCCGCGAATGACTCCCGGATTCTCCGAGAAGGTGCGCTTAACCCGCTCTTCGAATTCGCGAATGCGCACCATCTGGGTGTACATCCACGTCAGGCGCTCGTTCGAGAGATCGTTCTGCAACACCATTCCACACCTCCCTTCAAGACCGCTTGCTCAATTCCTTACGCCCACCGATGTGACAAAGCACTTCCCCCACAGGAACTTCGGCCGTTTCCTTGGAGACAATACGCAGCAGCACGCCTTCCGCCGGCGAATCCAGTTCGTAGCTCACCTTCTCCGTCTCCAGCTCCACCAGAGGCTCGCGCAACTTGACGAATTCCCCTTCGCGCTTGAGCCAGCGCACTACATTGACTTTGGTGGTGTTCATGCCACCGGATTTGGGAACTCGAATAGCGATGGAGATG
>DATGIY010000638.1:0-2774 GCA_035295475.1 Terriglobales bacterium | reverse complement strand
CCACCTGCTGCGCCAGATTGGTGCGCTCGTCGAACATGGTGAGCACCACGCCTTCAATCTCCAGCAAGGGATTGAAGCTCTGGCGAATGCGGCCCACGGTATCCAGAAGTTCGCTGACGCCCTCCAGGGCGAAATATTCCGCCTGCATGGGAATGAGCACGGAATCCGCCGCCACCAGCGCATTCAGGGTCAGAAGATCGAGAGCGGGCGGACAGTCGAGCACGATGAACTGAAAGCGATCGCGCAGGGTGGCCAGCGCGTCGCGCATGCGAAACTCGCGGCGCTCGGCGTCCACCAGCTCCAGGTTGGCGCCGATCAGGTTCTTGTGCGCGGGAATGACCCAGAGCTGCTCCAGTTCCGGCTTTTGCAGAGCTTCTTCCGCCGCGCAGGCGCCCATCAAAACATGGTAGGTGCTGAGCCGCTCGGGATCACGGGCAAAGCCCAGGCCGCTGGAGCTGTTGGATTGTGGGTCGCAATCCACCAGGAGCGTGTTGACTTCCGCTGCGGCCAGAGAAGAGGCAAGGTTGATGGACGTAGTGGTCTTGCCCACGCCACCCTTCTGGTTGGCAACCGCGATTACGCGTCCCATAAGATTTTTTGGAGAAGCCGGAGCTAAGGCGAGATTAGCGCGGAGCAATTTTGCATTGCAATAACGAAGTGCCTATGGACACAGAATTTTGTGCAAAAGGCGGTGTGAAATTTGGTTCTGCATCGCAAACACATGTTCCACGTGGAACATGAAGCGGATTGCATAGTCCGGTTGCCGGCGCGGCGAAAATGACTGGTGACATTTCACCGAACAACATTCCAGGCGGCGAATGCCGCCCAGTCCGCGCGACGATTCCATTCGACGGTTCGATGAGCTGCTCCTGTTCCACGTGGAACATTCGCGCGCTCGCCCAGTGCGAGAGGCTGTGACTTGTAGCTGCACAGGGGCACGCAGCTTCGCCGTGATGCCGCGTGCCGGCCCTTGCTCTTCCGATGTGGATAATGTTCCACGTGGAACATCGCTGCGATCCGCTGCGGTGAACTGTTAACTCTCTTGGTTCCGCCGCAGCGCTATTGCCACTTCACGTGGGAAATATGCCCGCAGATCCGCCTCAAAGCCACGCAAACGCGGGGATAAAATTCGCCCGTGCTCCACTATTACTTTGCTGGTTCATGCCGACGATTCCACAAGATACTTTGGGCCAAGGGCAAGCGCTGCTTGAGTGTCTGCAATCAGGATAAATGTCCACTTTGGTCCCGCGGGAGTAGCTGAGGGCTCCATGGGGGTGCGGCTTACCGGCATTGCCGGTGCCTACCTTCCCACTTATTACTACGTGGGTACCTTCGGCGAGGAGCACTTTCCTATCAGTAGGACCCGCTCCCGGGAGTGCGGAACTGGGATTGGAGCGTCCCAGCCAAAGTCGGGTACAAGCCCTGGCACGCCCTGGGCCTGCGTCTCACCGATGAGCAGGGCCAACTTCCCTGCCCCGCCAACCTTCGCTCCGGCGCGGGCCAAGGCTCCTGCCGTCGCCAGCGCCGATGGGAAATGCTCCACGGCGCGCATGGTTACCAGGCCGGGCGCCTGCCCGAGCGGCCAATCAGCGGCGCTCGTAGCGGATGGCTGGATACGGCCGCTGTAAACCGAAATGTTTTCTAAACGTAACGCGCGAATGACCTCGCTTAAGAACGCCGCCTTCTTGTGATTCGATTCCGCCAGCGTAGCCGGCAATTCGGGGACATAGATTTTGAGCGGCAGACCGGGGAAACCCGCGCCGGATCCCAGGTCCAGCGCGCGCTCTGGGGAATTCGGGGAGCTCACCTGGCCGCCAGGGGGGAACAAGTAGGCCGCCAAAAAAAAAGATTCGCCGAAATGGCGGGTCACGATCTGGTCGGGATCGCGGACGGCGGTTAAATTGACGCGCGCATTCCAACGCAATAGTAACTCTATATATGTAGAAATAGATTCGAGCTGCACGGAGCTCAAATGTGCAGGCTGCGGCAGATGGCTGTCCGCCAGGAACGGCTGCAGCAGTTCGACGATGCGCCCCTGATCCATCCTGCGCAGCTTAAATCATGGCGGCCTTTTGGCGCCTCTTGACCAGGTTCGCTACCGAGGAACCACAGCAGTTACGTGTCGATCTGAGCAACAAGTGGAGTGAAGTTGGCCGGAATGTCCTTCGCTTTACGCTGCGTAGCCCTACTTTTGGGCAGCAACAAGGCTGAAGTGGGAGAGATTCGCCGGAAATGTTGATCCAGTAAACAGCGGCAACAGCTCATCGGCCCACTCTTCGCCCCGTGAACCACAAAAGTAAAAAGTGGAGCCGAGGGTATAGTTTTCGTGTCTATCTAGCCTCCCACCCGCTGGCAAGCAGCAACTTCGGTCAAGCTTAGGCGAGCGAATCATAAGAGTAAAAAGTGGAGCAGAAGGCTGGTTTCATCACGCCCAGCACTGGCCAGAGGTCAGAAAATAATCCCTCGTGGGCGCCTTAGTGGGAAGACCGATGGGCCAGGACCCGACTTCACGCCAAAGGCGCCAGTCAATTAAAATGGCCGCCCGAAACAAAAAGGTGCCGGCAATGTCAACCCCATCCTCCAGCAAGGCGAAGCTTTACATTACCCTTAGCGGTCTGCCGCTGAAAATTACGCTCAACTGGCCTTTTCGCAGCTCCAGCGGAGGCGCCGATTTTTTCGTCCTGCATGGCGATATTCGCCTGGAAAACACGGATGGCTTGCACGTACCCGTCGCCGTGAACCTGACGCAGACGGTGCGCGAGGCCCTGCCCTCG
>DATGIY010000637.1:0-3276 GCA_035295475.1 Terriglobales bacterium | reverse complement strand
GCTAGGACCAATTGCCGGAATTCACGCCCGCCAGTGCCGATCCGAAGTCCGAGGCAGGAGCGCGTTTGCCGGTGCGCGCCTTGGTTCCTATTTTGGCCCGGCGCTCCGCGCGCTTGAGGGCAACCATGTCTTCGCCTCCCGACCAGGTATCTAAGTCTTCCTGGCGGTACTCGACGAAACGGCCCACGGTATAAAACCTTGGACCCGCTCCCTTACGTCTCCACAATCGCAAAGTCGCAGGCGAGTAACCCAGATAAGCAGCCGCGAAGCGTGTATCCATAATGTCCTCTCTCACTGATCGGAGATTGTTCCCCGCGAAGATGACCGTAAACCGCGCGAACTTAAAACGGATGCCGCCGGTAAGGGGCGGCAGCTTAACACGGCGGTCCGGCAGAAAGCAAATTCAAACCGCCACTTTAGCGGGGGAAGATCTTACCTCCCAAGGAGTTGTGCAACATGGATAAAAAATAAAAAAATTCTGCGGCGCTTTGGCCTCGCTGCTGGCCTTATTGCAACCCAGTACGCCTGCGAAGTGCTCGAGGATTCGGCCTTGCACGCAAGGAGGTCCTGGCAACATTGCGCGCCGCCCGATTGAAGCACTAACATGAGTTGTCATGCCAGTAGAAACTGAGCTAAACCCCGCTACTTATACCCCTGTTCGCGCGCCGCGCGGCACCAGCATCTCCTGCCTGGGCTGGCAACAGGAAGCCGCGATGCGGATGCTGATGAACAACCTGGACGAGGAAGTGGGGGAGCGTCCGCGTGATCTTATCGTCTACGGCGGTACGGGCAAGGCAGCGCGAAACTGGGCCTGCTACCACGCCATCGTTAACACGCTCAAATCCTTGAAAAATGACGAAACGCTGCTAGTTCAGTCGGGGAAGCCGGTCGGCGTTTTCAAGACGCATGACTACGCCCCGCGCGTGCTGATTGCCAATGCCAATCTGGTCGGTCAGTGGTCAAACTGGGAGAAGTTCAATGAATTAGAGCGTGCCGGGCTGATGATGTACGGCCAGATGACCGCAGGATCCTGGATCTATATCGGATCACAGGGGATCATTCAGGGCACCTTCGAAACCTTTTCTGCCGCCGGCGAAAAGCACTTCGCTGGTGAGTTGGAAGGCAAACTGATCGTCAGCGGCGGGATGGGAGGGATGGGTGGCGCTCAGCCCCTGGCCGCGACGATGACGGGAGCCGCCTTTCTCGGCATCGACGTTGATCCCGAGCGCATCAAGAAGCGCCTGAAGACTGGCTACTGCGATTTCATGGTCAACTCTTTGGACGAAGCCCTGCGCATTCTGAAGAATGCGATCCGTAAGAAGGAAAACATTTCCGTGGGTTTGGTCGGCAATTGTGCCGATATCGTGCCCCAGCTGGCACAGCGGGGCGTTGTGCCCGACATCCTGACGGACCAGACTTCCGCCCATGATCCGCTGAACGGCTATATCCCCCAGGGATTGACGTTAGAGGCAGCCGCGGAACTGCGGCAACGCGATCCCAAGGGTTATTGGGACCGCTCTCTCGATTCCATAGCGCGTCATGTGGAAGGCATGCTGCGCCTGCAGAAAATGGGCGCGGTAACCTTCGATTATGGCAACAACATTCGCACCTTTGCCTTTCAGCGCGGAGTGAAGGATGCGTATGACTTCCCCGGCTTCGTGCCCGCCTACATTCGTCCGCTCTTCTGCGAAGGACGCGGGCCATTTCGCTGGGTAGCGCTCAGCGGCGAGCCGTCGGACATTCACACCACGGATGACCTGGTTCTGGAGCTGTTTCCGGATAACCGCATTTTGAGTCGCTGGATCAAGCTGGCGCGCGAGCGCATCAAGTTCCAGGGCCTGCCATCGCGCATTTGCTGGCTCGGTTATGGGGAGCGGGCGCAGTTCGGCCTGGCCATGAATGAGCTGGTCAAGAACAAAAAACTCAAGGCGCCGATCGTCATGGGCCGAGACCATCTGGACACCGGCTCCGTAGCCTCTCCTTTCCGCGAGACCGAGAGCATGAAGGATGGCAGCGACGCCGTTGCCGATTGGCCCTTGCTGAATGCGCTGCTGAACACGGCCAGTGGCGCTTCCTGGGTTTCCATCCACAACGGGGGCGGCGTGGGCATCGGCTACTCACAGCACGCCGGGCAGGTCACGGTGGCGGACGGGACCGAAGAGATGGCCAGACGTATCGAGCGGGTGTTGACCAATGATCCTGGCATCGGAGTTGCCCGTCACGCAGATGCCGGCTATGAACAGGCCAGCCGCTTCGCGAAGGAGAAGGGAATCAAGATCCCGATGAAGTAGGGGAACATTTAACCGCTCCGTGCTTAGCATTCAGCCATATTGAGCCGATTGGTTGGTCGAATATCATAGCCGGCTACCATTGTTGTTGCGGTATGGTGTAGCTAAGACCATGCCCTCGCTAAAGCAGTCCACAAGGAAATCGTCCGCCACAACTCCCAGACAGCCCGCCAGTTCGCTTCTTCTCCTGAATATCCGTCAGCTGCTCACATTGCGGGGCGGCACTGGCCCGCGGCGCGGGCATGAGCTGGGGGAACTCGGCATCATTGAAGATGGGGCGGTGCTGTGCGAGGCCGGCAAAATCGTGGCCGTCGGCCGAACTCGTGAGGCGCTGCGCGATTCTCGTCTGAAACGCAAGCAAATCCAGGAAATTGATTGCAGCGGCAAAGTGGTGCTCCCCGGATTTGTGGATTCGCATACCCACCCGGTGTTTACGGCCGCTCGGTTGGTTGACTTTGAAAAGCGAATTGCTGGCGCCAGCTACGAAGAGATCGCGGCTGCGGGCGGCGGTATTCGTTCCAGCGTGGAAGGAGTCCGGCGCGCCAGCAGGGAAGAGCTGGCCCAGCATGTGCTGGCCACCTTGGAGGAGATGGCCGCGCAGGGGACCACTACGGTGGAGGCCAAGTCCGGCTACGGTCTGAGTCCTGACGCGGAGCTGAAATCCCTGCAGGCGCTGCGATCGGCGGCGGCGCGTTGGCCGGGAACGCTCGTGCCTACTTTGTTGGGCGCGCACGTTGTGCCACGCGAGCACCTGCGCCATCCCCAGGATTACGTACGCGCGGTATGTGAGCTGATGATTCCGCAAGCCGCCCGGCTGAAACTCGCTGAGTTTGTCGACGTCTTCTGCGACCGCGGTGCATTCTCTCCCGACGATACGGAGCGAATACTGCAGGCAGCGGTGGAAAATGGATTGGGCACCCGCGTCCACGTGTGCCAGATCACATCTTGCTCGCTCTTGCCGTTACTGGCGTGCAAACCCGCTTCTTTC
>DATGIY010000636.1:0-10333 GCA_035295475.1 Terriglobales bacterium | reverse complement strand
TCTCTGATCGTCTGCACCGTTCTTTACGTGGGCGTTTCCATCGTGCTCCTGGGCATGATGAAGTACCCCACCTTTGTTTCCGGCGAAGCCGCACAAGCCCCGGTAGCCTACGCGCTGCAACACCTGGCCGCCAATAAATGGTCCCAGGCGGTGATCATCATCGGGGCGCTCATGGGCATGATTTCCTCGCTGCTGGTCTTTCAGTACGGCCAGGCTCGCATCTGGTACGCCATGTCGCGCGACGGGCTTTTCCCCAAGCTGTTTTCCGCGGTTCACAAGAAGTTCAAGACGCCGCACTGGTCCACCTGGATCGCGGGCTTTGCCGTGGGTATTCCGGCGGGCATCTTCGCGGTCAGTGAAGCCGCCGATCTCTCCAATATCGGTACTTTGTTTGCCTTTCTGCTGGTTTCCTTGGGAGTAATTGTTCTGCGCCGCACCCAGCCCGACCGCAAGCGCGGCTTCAAGGTTCCTTTTGTGCCCTGGTTCCCACTAATTTCCGTGGTGCTGTGCGTGGGACTGATGAGCGGGCTTCTGGTCATCACCTGGCTGCGGTTCTTTGTCTGGCTGGCGATTGGCTTGACCATCTACTTCCTCTACAGCCGGCATCACAGCGAATTTGCCAAGTCGAATCGGGTATGAGCTCCGGCCAGCAGATCACTTTCGACTATAAACTGGCCGCTCCCAGCCCTTTCATTCTGTCGCTCCCCAAGGCTGAATTGCACTTACATCTGGAAGGCTCGGTGGAACCGGCCACCCTGGTGGAACTGCGCCAGCGCCACCATCTGCCAGGCGCCAGCCTGGCTGAGGTCGAACCGCTTTACGAGTATCACGATTTCAACGGCTTTCTGATGGCCTTCAAGGCGATAACCGAGCACCTGCGCGCGCCGGAAGATTGGGAACTGATCACCTACCGCCTGATGCAGCGCCTGCGTTCGGAAAATGTGCCGCACGCCGAGGTATACGTTTCGGTGGGAGTGTGCCACTGGCAGGGCAAGGATTTCGACGCCATCTTTGAGGCGCTGGAACGCGGCCGGGCACAAGGGGAACGGGACTTCGGCGTTTCCCTGCTCTGGATCTTCGACGCCACCCGGCATTTTGGCCCGGAACGCGCCCAGCGCGTGGCGGAGACGGCGGTACGCTACCGTGACCGCAACGTGGTCGGCTTCGGCATCGGCGGTGATGAGCGTCGCGCCGGCCCCGAACTGTTCCGCGAGACCTTCGCCTACGCCCGCGAGCACGGCCTGCGCCTGGTGGCCCATGCCGGCGAGACTACCGGGCCGGAATCCATCTGGGGGGCCATGAATCTGAAGGCGGAGCGCATTGGGCACGGTCTGACCGCCTGGTACGACCGCGAGCTCATGGCTGAACTGGTGCAACGCCAGATCCCGGTGGAGATGTCCATCACTTCCAACCTGCGCACCAGCTGCTGCCGCACCCTGCAGGAGCATCCGCTGAAGATGTACTTCGATACTGGCGTGATGGTGACCATCAACTCCGACGACCCCGGCATTTTCGGGACCTCCCTGGGCCGGGAGTACCAGCTGGCGCAGGACGCGTTCGGTTTCACGAACGAACAGTTGCGCGAAATCGCACGCAATTCGTTTGAGGCGTCGTTCCTGCCGGCCGAGAAAAAAGTCGCGTTTCTGAACCAGGTGGACACGGTATCATCTGTGCCGTAATGCGATCCTACCACTGCCCGCCAATAGTAGTTCTGACGGTTATCTGCGCCGTTTTTTACGTCTCTCCTGCCGTTGGGCAGCAATACCTTTGCGACCAGGGAAGCGGAAAATTCGCAGGTCGCACTACCGAGGGTGTAGTGGTGACAGTGGGGCCGGAGCGCGAAGGTGGACTGGCAAAACGCGATTGCGACGCAAGCATCAACTGGGGGAAGGAGCAACTGGTTGTGGCCGCCAATGCGGCGACAGTTGATCTGGACATGATGGGCGTCACCTTGGAAAAGATGGGGCCGGTAGCAGCTTTTCAAGTCAAAAGTAATCCCAACAGCTTCATGTCCTATGTGATTTACTCGCTGCGCAGGCCCCCGCACGTGCTGCGCCGGCTGAGCGGCGCCAGCTCGTTTTCCGCCGCCGATACCGACCTCGACGGCCGGGTGGAAATCTGGACCGATGACGCGGCCGCCGTAGATGGTGTCGATGGACTTCTGGCCAGCGAGTTCGATTTTCTCCCCACCTCTGTTTTGCGATTTGAACATGGCCGGGTGCTGGACGTCAGTGCACAGTTTCAGCCCTACTACGATCATGTGATTGAGTCTCTTCGCGCCGGCCTCACCGCCCAGGAGCTTGCCAACTTCAAGACTAGCGGAGGCCAACCCAGTCTCCAGGGAACCGCGGAAGCCCAACCGCTGTATCGATTGCGGGACACAAAAATCAAAATTCTGGAAATTGTCTGGGCGTATCTGTATAGCGGGCGTCAGAAAGAGGCCTGGAACGTGCTCAGGGAGATGTGGCCATCCCAGGATGTGCCGCGCATTCAGCAGGCGATTACCAATGCCCGCGCCCATGGAATGCAGTCGCAAATAGATGGTACCGCCCCGGAGCGTCATAAACGAAAAAGGCACGCCATGATATTTCAGGGTTCAGGGGTTGCGCTGCCGCGAGCTATTCAGATGAGCGTGCCGTCAAGCAACGCACCACTGCAGGTCGTACCTGACATCGATGTGACCATCGAACTGACGATCGATTGCGCCGGCAAGGTTCGCTCGATCGAGTCTTCAGGTCCGAAGTGGGTTCACGGTTATCTGGAGGAGGCTGCAAAGGGATGGAAATTTATTCCGGCTTTTAAGGTAGGACAATCGGTTGCCAGCCGGCTGAAAATGGATGTGTTTTTACAACGATGAACGACAGCCGAATATCGGCATCGTGGCCTGCAGCGCGAGAGGCGGCGCACCTGATGTATTAAATTACTCAATTACCAAATTATCCAATTACTCAATGACGCAGCACATCGGCATCGTGGCCTGCAGCGCGGAAGGCGCCGCCCTCTGCTACCGCACCATCTGCGTGGAAGGAGCGGCGGCAATGGGCCGCCATGCTCATCCCGAAGTCTCCATGCATACTCACCCGCTGGCGGACTACATGCGCTGCATCTATGCCGACGACTGGCAGGGCGTGGCCGACCTGATGCTGTCCTCCGCGGAGAAGCTGGCTCGCATGGGCGCTGACTTCCTCATTTCTCCTGACAACACCATCCACCGCGCCTTCCACCTGGTGGCGCCACGCTCGTCGCGACCCTGGCTGCACATTGTCGAGGAAGTAGCCGCCGAAGCCAAAAGGCAGAATTATCGCCGCCTGGCTCTGCTGGGTACGCGCTACACCATGGAAGGACCGGTATATCCGGTCAAGCTGGAAACCGCCGGCATTGATCACGCCGTGCCCACGGCCGAAGAACGCGAGCGCATTGACCAGATCATCTTCGACGAACTGGTTTATGGGAAATTTACGCCGCAGTCGCTTTCCTACTTTCTCCAGGTCATTGGCCGGCTCAGAGCGCTGGGCTGCGACGCGGTGGTCCTGGGCTGCACGGAAATTCCGCTGCTGGTAACGCCTGAGACTTCGCCGCTGCCAACCCTAGATTCCACCCGCATCCTGGCGCGGGCGGCGGTGAAGAAGGCGGTGGACAGTGGCCAGTCGTCAGTGGCCAGTTGACGAGCCGGCCGTCAGGGGTAAGTTGGGCAGTAAGCATTCAGCACTCAGCCGTCAGCATTCAGCCCTTTGATGCTGGTTGGAAAAGCACATAACCATGTTTCGGAAGGGCTCGGCTTCAGCCGAGCCGTCCAGAGGCAATAAATCCGCGGGCTTTAGCCCGTCGAGCCCGTAACCGCTTTCAACGGCTGACTGCTGAGTGCAAAAGGCTTTCTCAGGTACAATGCTCAGCCCGATAGATTCCTGCCAGGAGAGCCTCATGCGAGCCCGTTTCCTGATGTTCCCCGTTTTCCTGTTGCTTATTTCGACCCTCGCACTCGCGCAATCGGCGTCTTCGCTTTCGCCGGAGGTTCGGCAGTACGTCAAATTGGACGCGCCGGTCATCGCACTCACCCACGTCAAGGTGATTGATGGCACGGGCGCGCCGGCGCGTGCCGATCAGACCATCGTTATTTCCGATGGCAAAATTCTGGCGGTAGGTGATGCCGGCAGTGCATCTGTTCCCTCCGGCGCCAAGGTGCTCGAGCTGCCTGGCTACAGCGTGATTCCCGGCCTGGTCATGATGCACGAGCACCTGTTCTACGCCGCCGGTCTGGCGCGCAATCTGGATGGCTCGGTGGCCCAGCCCATCATCCTCAAGGAGCTCGGCTTCAGCTTTCCGCGCCTTTACCTGGCGGCGGGCGTGACCTTCTTGCGAACAGCCGGCAGCCTGGAACCCTATACCGATCTCAACATTAAGCAGATGATTGACGCCGGCAAAATGCCCGGTCCCAAGATCGACGTTACCGGCCCCTACCTGGAAGGCCCGCATTCCTTTTTCGCGCAGATGCACTTCCTCACCGGCCCGGACGACGCTCGCAAGTTGGTGGATTTCTGGGCGGACCAGGGCGTGACCTCGTTCAAAGCCTACATGAACATTACCCGCGCCGAGCTGGGCGCCGCCATTCAGGAAGCCCACAAGCGCGGCATCAAGGTGACAGGCCACCTTTGTTCAGTTACGCAAACCGAGGCGGCGCAGCTAGGCATTGATGACCTGGAGCACGGCCCCATGTTTGTGGACACCGAGTTTGTGCCCGGCAAGCAGCCTGACCAGTGCCCCAGCGGCAAGGCGACATTCGACTCGCTGCTGAAGGAGGATGTGGATGGCCCGGCAGTGCAAAAGATGATGCACACTCTGATTGATGATCACGTGGCCGTGACTTCCACGCTTCCGGTGTTCGAGCTGGACGTGCCTGGGCGGCCGCCCCTGCGCAAGGCGGTGCTGGATTCCATGCTGCCACAGGCGGAGATCAATTACCTGCAGGCGCGCGCCACCCGGCCCTCTCCTGAAGTTGCGGCGCTGTTCAAGAAAGAAATGCAGTTCGAACACGAATTTGTGAAAGCCGGCGGCCTGCTGTTGGCGGGTTGCGATCCTACCGGCATGGGCGGGGTGCTGGCCGGTTTCGGCGACCAGCGGGAATTAGAACTGCTGGTGGAAGCAGGATTCGCGCCCGAGGAGGCCATCCATATCGCGACCGCCAACGCCGCCCAGTATGAAGGCCAATTGCAGCACATCGGCACCATTGCGGCCGGCAAGCAAGCCGACTTGGTGCTGATCCACGGCGATCCCTCCACCAGCATCGGCGACATCGAGAAAGTGGACACCGTTTTCAAAGATGGCGTGGGCTACGATTCGCAGAAGCTGGTCGATTCGGTGCGCGGGGTGGTGGGGTTGTTCTAAGGAGCAGCAACCCTTTCCCCGGCGTCATCCTGAGGGACTTTTAGTCCCGAGCGATGTCGCGTGCAGTCCCCACGAGCTTGTCTACACTGCGCGCGATGCTTCAGGCCTCAAGGCCTTCAGCATTCCTCCCAAATAATGGTAGCCGACGGCGCGCAACTCTGTCCCGGGCCGCTAAACTACCGTTTACCCCTCAAAACCGGCCGCACGCTGCACAGGCGTGCAAGTTATTCATGGCCTGTGATTTACTAGAACATTCAGACTCGTATGCCGACCACCCGTGTGCTGGCCAAGAGGCGACTGCTGCAAATCCATCGTCGCGTTCGCGAATGGACGATGATCTTCAAGGGTCTCGCCGACACCAGTCATCCCATTCTGGCGCACATTATTCCCATCCGCCGCTGCAATCTGGCTTGCAAGTACTGCAACGAGTATGACGATTTTTCCAAGCCGGTCGCCCTGCCCACCATGTTTCAGCGGGTAGACAAGCTGGCCGCCCTCGGCACGACCGTGGTGTGCATCAGCGGCGGCGAACCGCTATTGCACCCCGAGTTGGATGACATCATCGCCCGCGTCCGGCGGCATGGCATTATCGCCGGCTTGATCACCAACGGGTATCTTCTGACCGCCGAACGCATTCAGCGCTTGAACCATGCCGGGCTGGAGCACTTGCAGATTTCCATCGACAACGTCATGCCCGACGAGGTTTCCAAGAAGAGCCTCAAGGTGCTGGACAGGAAGTTGCAGCTGCTGGCCGAGAACGCCGATTTTCACGTCAACATCAACTCCGTGGTTGGCGGCGGGATTCGCAATCCGCAAGACGCGCTGGCGGTCGGCCGCCGTGCCGTGGAACTGGGCTTCACTTCGACGGTTGGCATCATTCATGACGGCGATGGACAACTGCAGCCTCTCGGGCCGGTGGAGCGCGAAATCTATCGCCAGATGAAGGCCATGGAAAAGGGCAGCTACGCCCGCATTAATTCCTTCCAGGACAACATTGCCGACGGCCGTCCCAACGACTGGCGCTGCCGTGCCGGCGCCCGCTACCTGTACATTTGCGAGGACGGGCTGGTGCACTACTGCTCGCAGCAGCGCGGCTACCCCGCCAAGCCGCTGATGGACTACACGGTGGACGACATTCGCCGCGAATACCTGACCGAGAAGTCGTGCGCTCCGCACTGCACAGTCTCCTGCGTTCACCAGGTGGGCTACATTGATGGCTGGCGCGCTCCCCAGCGGCCGGGAACACCGGCGGGCGTTCCCGAGCCTGGCGGCCTGGTGCAGATCGAATAGCCTGGCTGCTTGTCTTCCAACGCTGTGCAACTCGCTCCCCCAGCTAGACTCCGGCCTCCTTACCGGGCGATATAATTTCTCTTCATGGTCACCACTCCCGAAAGCAGCGTGCATGCCGTTTCGCGGTATGAGCCCGTCATTGGACTGGAAGTCCACGTCCAGCTGCTGACCACAACGAAAATTTTTTGCTCTTGCTCCACCAAGTTCGGCGATCCGCCCAACACCAATGTCTGCCCCGTGTGCCTGGGCTGGCCGGGATCTCTGCCGGTTTTGAACCGCAAAGCGGTGGAGTACGCGACCCTCGCCGCCATGGCCTTGAAATGCCGTATTAATGAGCACTCCATTTTTGCACGCAAGAATTACTTCTATCCCGACCTGCCTAAGGGCTACCAGATCTCCCAATACGACAAGCCGCTGGCGGAACACGGCTACATTGAAATTCCCAGCAACGGTGGCCGTAAGAAGATCGGGATCACGCGGGTTCACCTGGAAGAAGACGCCGGCAAAAGCCTGCACGAAGGCTTCGCCGAGTCCAGCGACAAAACCTATCTCGACCTGAATCGCTGCGGCGTTCCCCTGATCGAGATTGTCAGCGAGCCGGATATTGCTACGCCCACGGAAGCATATGACTATCTGACCCGCCTCAAGGAAATCATCCTCTACACCGGGGTTAGCGACTGCAACATGGAAGAAGGCTCACTGCGCTGCGATGCCAACGTCAGCGTACGGCCGCGCGGACAGCAGGAATTCGGCACCAAGACCGAGGTAAAGAACGTCAATTCCTTCCGCTTCATCCGCCAGGCGCTGGAGTATGAGATCGAGCGCCAGGTGGAGTTGATCGAGTCCGGCGGCCGGGTAGAACAGGAAACACGCCTGTTTAATTCCAGCGAAGGCAAAACTTACGGCATGCGCTCGAAAGAACAGGCGCATGACTACCGCTACTTCCCGGAGCCCGACCTGCTGCCGCTGGGAGTGGATGACAAGTGGCAAGCTGAAATCCGCAGGCAAATGCCGGAGCTGCCCGAGGCGCGGCGGGCGCGGTTCGTCAGCGAATACGGGGTGACCGAGTACGACGCCGGTGTGCTGACCGCCAGTCGCGCGCTGGCGGATCAATTCGAAGAGGCGGCCCGGGCCGCCAAAAATCCCAAGCGCGTGGCCAATCTGGTGCAGGGAGAGCTCATGGGGCGCCTCAAGGCCAAGGGGCTAGATATCGAGCAGTCGCCGATTTCCATGAAAGGCGTGGCCTTGTCCGCCGACCTGGTGGAGTCAGGCACCATCTCCGGCAAGATGCTGAAGGATCTATACGACCTGGCTTTTGATCGCGGGCAGGACTTCCCTGCCGTTTACGAAAAGGAAAAGCCGCAGCAGATCACGGATACGGCAGCGCTAGAAAAAATCATTGATGAGGTGATTGCCGGCAATCCGAAGCAGGTTGAACAGTACCGCGCGGGCAAAACCACCGTGAAAGCTTTCTTCGTGGGTCAGGTGATGCGGGCCACCAAGGGACAGGCCAACCCGCAGGTGGTCAACCAATTACTCGAGAAGAAGCTGAGCTCTTGATCGACGATTTTGCCATTGACGATTGTGTGATTGCCGATTGAAAAACTCTTTCACCGAGCGCCGACCAGGCTTTTAATCGTCATCGTAAATCTCCAATCGTCAATTTCTCCGAGTCTCCGTGGTGCACGGTATTTCTCAGTCTTCCGGTCCCAGAGTATCGAACAGCTGCGTAAGCTGGTCCGGGGTGACGCGGTAAATGATGTAACCTTTGCCTGAGTCCGTCGTCTCCTGGAAAAGCAGCTCTCCTCTCCCGTCTCCATCCACGTCCACGGCATCAATCAGCTGCAGGCGGGGAATCTCGTCCAGGTGCAAACTGTCGGTTATGGAAGAGAAGATCGGTTTCAGCTCGCCGTACAGGTCAACCCGGCCCACCACCGTCACATAAGCTTGCTCCTGCTTGCCGGGAGCGGTTTCATTGAGCTGAGTTGTCGTGCGGGTGCCGCGGCGCCGAGTTGGGTGACGAGGAGTAGCCCCGAAGTTCACGGTTGCCGGGGCCGTCAGCACAAACACCGGTTGATTGCTCAAATCCACGTCGAAGAAGTGAAATTCATTTTCCCCCAGCTGGGCTGAGGAGAAGTCGCTGTGGCGTAGGCGCTCGTACTTGGTCACCGCATCCTGCGCGTATCCCAGCATCTTCTTGTAATCGGCGTCCCGCTCTTCCGGTTTCAGGTCAAAGGTGTAGGGGCGAAGCTCGGGCCCGTCCGCATCCGAAACAGCCGGCATCTGCTCGATCTTCGGTCCTGATGGTGCGCTTTGCTTGCCGTTCTTGGACGCCGAGGTCGTCGTTTCATCGGGACTCCACGTTTCGTCAGCTTTGGACGCGGCTACCGGCGCGCCACGACGCAGTACCGGCCGATTGGGGTCATATTCGTCGGGGCTGCTGGGCGGAGGAGGAGCCGCAGCCGGGGGTGGAGGTGGCGTGGCCTTGGCCGTCTGCTGCGGCTGCGGTGGCATTTGCGGAGCCTTGCTGGGCGAGTTGGGCGCAGGCTGCTTTTCGTTGCTGGGCCGGCGCAGAACCGGAGGGCCGGAATCCTCGTCCTGAGCTTCCACCTTCTGCGCCGCCTTCGCCTGAGCTTCTTGCTTGGCTCGTGCTTCTTTGGCGGCCTGCAAGTCCTGACTCGACTGCCATTGGCCCAAGCCATACCAGTTATGGCCTACCTGCAGGGCATTTCCTACCGTGAACAGGCCGGCGGAGGAACCATTGCGTTCAGCCTCGTAGACCACGCCCGGGTCTAACGCCATCGGGCTGGGGTCGGCGCGATAGATGCTGGCATCGTAGAACTTGCCGTCGACCATTATGACAATGGGGATGATCCGCGCCCGCTTTCCTTGAAGCTGCAACAAGGCTGTGGCCCGTGGCCCCTTGGAGCGCTGCGAGCGCTGGGCATATTGCGCCCACCCTCCTGCGGCCAGCAAAAAGATTAAAGGTGCGCAGGTGACGGCCCAGCCGACCCTACGGTATAAATGGCGAATTGGAGAACCTGGCATGGAAAAAGGCGATAAAGCACCTGACTTTAGTTTACCCGACCAGAACGGCAAGATGGTGTCGCTGAAGGCGCTGCGCGGCAAGACGGTCGTTTTGTTCTTCTTTCCCAAGGCGGATACCCCGGGTTGAACCATTGAGGCGTGCGGGTTCCGCGACGCATACAGCAAACTGCAGAAGACCGGCGCCGTTATCCTTGGCATCTCCGCCGATGCGCCGGAGCGGCAAAAAAAATTCGAGCAGAAATACGACCTGCCCTACACCCTGCTTTCCGACGTGGGCAAGAAGATGGCCAATGCCTTCGGCGTAATGAAAGAAAAGAACATGTACGGGAAGAAGGTTATGGGCATTGAGCGGACGACGTTCATCATTGGCCCGGAAGGAAAAATTACCGAGGTCTTCCATAAAGTCAAAGCGGAGGGCCACGCGGAAGAAGTGCTGGCCGCTTTGAAGACCGGCGCGTAATGATCGTCTGCTTATGCCGGGATCGGCAGGGGGAATAATTCAGGAGAACGTGGTTCCGGTTATTGCTCATCAGTCCGGATGGGATCCCGCGCGCCTGCGGGTGCTGCCACGGGAGTTCTTTAATCCTGATCCCCGCCGTGTCTGCCGCGAATT
>DATGIY010000635.1:0-2902 GCA_035295475.1 Terriglobales bacterium | reverse complement strand
GATACGGCAGCGAGCTATTATGGTCTCGAAGCCGTTCATGCAGCACTCACCTCGGATTGTCCCCGCGCCCGTACCGCCGCGCATCAAGCGATCGCGCTGGATCACTCGGAAGTGACCGTGCCGAACGCGGCACTTGGCCTGGCATTCTGTGGCGAATCCGGCCTGGCATTACAGGAAATGGAACGCCTCGCTGCCGCGGAGCCCACGAACACTCTGGTCAACGACGTTTATATGCCACAGGTGAAATCTGCCATCGCGCTCGGGGAGCACCATCCGCAACAGGTCTCAGACTTGCTCACTTCGGCTGCTCCTTACCTCTTGGCCTCGAAGGCGCCGGAACTTCTCTGCCTTGCTTCCCTGGCGTCCGATCAATGGAGACAGGCGGTCGCTGATTTCGCGCCCGGGCTGCGATATCGCGGCGCGAACCTGCAGGAAGGCGCGGTGGGGATTCCGCAAGCCCCTGACTATCCTTTGTGCCTGCTCGGTACCGCTCGCGCGCAATCGCATTTCGATAAGGCCGCGGCCCTTCAGAGTTACCAAAAGCTGCTCGATATCTGGAAGAACGCTGACCCGGACTTCGTCCCCGCCAAAGAAGCCAGGCGCGAAATGGCGGCTTTGCAACATTGAAGTTCGGCTGCCCGCCTGGCAGCACTCGCTGGCGGTGAATAAGTCGGGAAATTCAGTCGCTGGCGCGCTCGCCGGCCGCCCGCAAGGCCGCCTTGAGATTGAGGTTGCGAATCAGCCGGTGCAGGTAGTTAGGATGGACGCCCAGCAGGCGCGCAGCTTCCGTATAGTTGCCGCCCGCCTGTTGAAAGGCTTGCGTAATAAGCTTTTTCTTCAATTCCCGGAGCGCGGCGTGATAGCCGCCAAACGTCTCCCCTGCTTCCTCCAGGGCTTGCCCTTCGACAATGATTTCCGGCAGATCCTCGGGCATGATGGTGTCGCTGCTTCCCAGCAGGATGGCATGTTCGATGGCATTTTCCAGTTCGCGCACGTTGCCCGGCCAGTCGTATTTCTGCAGGCATTGCATGGCTTGAGGAGAAATTCCCAGCACTCGCCTTCTGCACCGGCGGCTGCAGCGGGCCAGAAAGTAGTTGGCCAGGAGAGGAATGTCTTCCTCGCGATCGCGCAAGGCGGGCATGGTAACCGTAACCACGTTGAGGCGGAAGAACAGGTCTCTGCGGAAACGGCCGGCGTCCGAGGCGGCGCGCAAGTCCTGGTTGGTGGCTGCAATTAGGCGCACATCCACGTGAATCGGCTGAGTTCCACCCAGCCGCACAAATTCGCGCTGTTGCAAAACCCGTAGCAGCTTGGCTTGCAAAGCCGGCGCGAGCTCCCCAATTTCATCGAGAAAGACCGAACCGCCGTTGGCCATTTCAAACTGCCCTTTTTTCTGGCCCGTAGCGCCGGTAAATGCCCCTTTCTCATAGCCGAACAACTCACTCTCCAGCAAAGTCTCGGGGATGGCGGCACAATTGATGGCAATAAACGGTTTCTGCTCGCGTGGACTGGCGCGATGCAGAGCGCGGGCCGCGAGCTCCTTGCCGGTCCCGCTTTCACCACACAAAAGCACTGTGGAATCCGAGGGCGCGATTTTGGCGATCATCTCCAGCGCGCGGCGCAGCGCCGGGCTCTCGCCCACCAGGTTGTGCTCGATTTTCAGATCCGCCTGCAGGCGCTGGTTCTCCCGTTGCAGACCCTCCAGACGCCACACCCGCTGGGAAGCCAGGGCGGCGATGCCCGCAATCGCGTTCAGCATTTGCAGATGCTGGGCATCGAACCCGGGCGCGGCGGCGGTGCTGTCGAGGTAAATCACCCCCAGCACCCGCTCTTCCGCCAGTAAGGGGGCGCACAGGAAAGAGCGAACCTGCTGTCCGCTCAAGCTGCGGGCTTCCTGCAGTTCCGCCTCGGCGCCCACATCATTTACCATCAGCGCCGACTTGCGCTCGATTACCTGCCGCACGACCGTGCGGCTAACCTGCACTGGCTGGGCAGGCCCCGCGACTCGATCCCAGGCGAATGCCGGAGAAAGGTCCTCCGGCGTATTGCCGGAGAGCACGATGGCTCCGCGCTCCGCGGGAATAATCTCAAGAATCATGCCCAGGAGCTGCCAATAGAGCGATTCGGAATTTTCCAGCGAAGCGATTTTGCTGGCGATAGTCAATAAGGCGGTGAGGTCGCGCAGCGTGCGCGTGTCCACGCCCACAGCGATCGCCTCGCCATGCAGGTATTGGGCGTCGCCCGGGGGCAGCCAGTGAGGGGCAAAAAAAGAAGTCTGGCTCTCTCCCAACTGCACAGGAGCCGATTGCATTTCGGAGCCAACCTCCGTTTGAGTTACAAAACGAAAGGAGCAGTCCCCTACCGTGAGCACATCGCCGGGCCTCAGCTCCTGGCGATTGACGGGTAAGCCATTGACGAAGGTGCCGTTGCGGCTTCCCAAATCCTCGACCAATACTGTGGAACCCTCCACATGAAGCATGCAATGGCGGCGCGATACCCAGGCGCTTGGCACGCACACCTGGTTGCCGGCATCGCGCCCGATGCAGGCTTCGGCACCTTCGATTTCGAAAGTTGTTCCGTTCACCGGGCCTGCGATCGCAACTAAGGTTGCCGACATGTCTGCTCCCGTGCGTGCCTAGCATAGCTCCGGAATTGTTGCTTGAACACGGCAATGCTCGCAGAAAACAAAACTTGCCCGAACCGTAACTCCGCGCGCCTCTATCTGATCGGATAGCCCGCCTATCCGATCGGATAGCAATGGTGGCCAAACAGGCTCGCGACTGACAACCAGGTTCAGACTTAGCCCGCGTGGATTCACCTGAAAGCAAAGCAGTTTCGTAGCCGCGATGTCACTCCGTTTCCATTCAGCTCGGTTGGCAAGCAATGTGCATTTGAGGGTGGT
>DATGIY010000634.1:0-7215 GCA_035295475.1 Terriglobales bacterium | reverse complement strand
GCGATTTGCCTGCCAAGAAGAAACCGGAGGCATCTGTGGCTGCTTCCACAGATATCGCACCCGCTGCTTTCGCCGCTACTGCCAACCAGAGTTCGTAAATCTAGGCCTTCCGTTCGACGCTGTTTCCAAAATCCCAAACGGTTCCCTATCTCCGTAACCCCGCAACCAACTTTAATGTTCTATTGTAAGAAGTTGATTCCCCGTGGCTTTTGAGCTGCTGGTATCTGGCCGCAAAACAGCCGCTAAATATTGGATAGAAAAGGAGTTACGAGCAGGTATAATCCTTCCCCTGTGTGTTGGCGCACACAGGGAAAGGAGGTTGACATGAAGAATGCTCTGCGTGTAGCAGTGCTGCTGCTTAGCGTGGTGGCGTTGTACGTATCAGCTGCCGTGCCAGTTGCGATGGCCGATGGCAACCCGCCAGCATGGTGTAATCCTGGCAGCAAGAGTTGCAAATAACCTGTTTGTTGACAAGAGCACTTTGGTAATCGTGAAGTAACTTCATATCTGTAGTGGCTGCCGTTATGTCTCGGCAGCCGTTTCTTTTTAGCGCTACCTAATGGCAATGATGCAGGAGCTCTGCAGAGGGTTGGAGGAGAAAATCAAGACAGCGAAGTCCGCAGGGCGCGCGCCAGTTCTTGCGGATCAGTGATCGGAGCACGACAGCTCATACCACTGCAGATCACGGCTATGGCTTCACTTCCGCGCGGCAACGAAGGCAAGGTGTCCGCCAGGGCGGGAGGAAGGTTCGGAGGCGTGATTTCGTTCTCGCTAAATTTGAGCACGCTCTTGCTGAAGGAAAAAGGAGCCACCGCGGCGCGGTAAAGTTCCTCCGCAGCGCTGCCACTGCCAATCACCACCACCTGCATTTCTGGTTTCGAAAACATGACCGCGGCGATGGCGTAGGTGGCGGCGAACATGCCGTATTGTTCGGCCACGCCCGCGAAGAGACGAATGGTGTTCTCAGCTTTCTCGCGATAAGTACGATTATTGGTGTAGGAATACAAACGCAGCAAGGCCCTGATCGCGGCGGAGTTGCCGGAAGGCGTAGGTGAATCCTGGAAGGGCTTGCGCCGCGTGTTGAGCACTCCCAGAGCATCCTGACCGGTACCCGGCAGGTAGGTGTCGAAAAATCCGCCTGTGGCATCGTCGAAAAAGCTGGCAATCATGCGGTCAATAATGCGTTGCGCAAAATGGAAGTAGCTGAGATCGGAAGTGGTTTCATAAGCGTCGAGGCAGGCCAGCGCGGTGAAAGCGTAGTCGTCGAGCATGCCGGCAAGCGGGGCTTTTTCAGCGCCGGATTCCGAGTAAGTGATTACGTGTTGCAAGCCATGATCCGCGCTCCAACCTTCCGACAGGATGCGGTCCAGGGAACGGAGAGCAAAATGGCGGGCGTCCTCGAGGCGCAGCGCGCGGGCGGCCTCCAGGTAAGCCGAGATGCACAACGCATTCCAGCTTACGTACAAGGTCTTGTCCACGAAAGGCGTGGGCCGCTGCAGCCGCGCGGCATAAAGCTTTTCGCGCGCGGAAGCCAGCAGAGCCTGTACTCGTTCCGGTGAGGTGCCCAAGCGAACCGCAATCTGCTCCAGAGGAGCACGGACGTACAGTACATTTTTGGCGGGGTTGTGGTGCATTTCCCCGACCTCGTTGATGTCGTAGTGAAGCTGCGCGACCTTCAGTTCGTCTTCGCGAAGAACGGCTGCGGCTTCCGGCAGAGTCCAAGTGAAATAGTCGCCGTCGTCGTCCAAGGAATAGTCGGCGTCCTGCGAAGCGTAAAAGCCGGCGTGCTCGCGGTCGCTGAGCCACTCATCCATCCAGCGAATGATGTCGCGCGCGACCTGGGCAAAAAAAGGATCGCCGGTGACCTGGGCGGCATGCACATAGTTCTTGAGCAACTCGGAGTTGTCGTAGGACATTTTTTCGAAGTGAGGCACAATCCAGCGCTCGTCGACGGAGTAGCGATGGAAGCCCCCGGCCAACTGATCGTAAACACCACCGTTGGCCATGCGCTGCAGCGTGGTCACGAAAATGTTTTTCAGTTCTTCGTTGCCGGTGCGGGCGTATTGCTCAATAAGCAAGTCGATGATGGAGGGATGGGGAAATTTGGGTGCGTTGCCAAATCCGCCATGCTCAGGATCGAACATTTTAACGGCGGCGGCCACGACAGCGTCGATCACCCGGGGCGAGAATTCTGCCGCCGGGGTGGCGAAGGCCTCCGATTGAGCCAGCAGATTGCCGACCATGCTGGCCTGTTCGGTAACTTCCGCGCGCTTCTCGCGATAGGCGCCAGCAATCGCCAGCAGAACGCGTTTAAAGCCGGGACGGCCCCACTGGTCATCGGGAGGAAAATAGGTTCCGCCGTAAAACGGCTTGCCGTCGGAGGTAAGAAAAGCGGTAAGCGGCCATCCTCCCTGCCCGCTGATGGCGGAAACCGCCGCCTGATAGCGGCTGTCCACATCGGGGCGCTCGTCACGGTCCACTTTGATGGCGATGAAATGCTCATTGATGATGGCCGCCACCTCGGAATTGTCATAGGATTCCCGGTCCATCACGTGGCACCAGTGGCACCAGACGGCACCGATGTCGAGCAGGATAGGCTTGTCCTCTTTTTGCGCCGCGGCAAACGCCTCCGGTCCCCATTGCTGCCAGCGAATCGGCTGGTGCATAGCGGTGCGTAAGTAGGCTGAAGAAGCCTGCGCCAGCGAGTTGACGGTGTCGGTGGTCATAGACTATCCAGTCTATCGCGTTGGCGGGGATGATGCGGAGGCGACTAGCTGTCGGCGCGTCCAGCGCTGGAGAGCAAGGCAGTTAGCTGGCGACCAGCTCGGATGCAAGGCGGCGCACGATCGTGCAGTACAAATCGACAGCGGCGGTGAGCTGCGACTTCTCGATGTGCTCGCGCTCGGTATGGGCGACGTGGATGGAACCTGGACCGACCAGCAGGGGCTCGCCCCAGCTAGTCAGCGCGGGAATATCGGTGGTGAAAGCGGCAATCATGGTGGGGAGGCCGGCAAGCGTGCGCAGACGCATGTAGGGAATTTCCAGCACGAAGTTAACTTCCGCCAGGCCGCCCACCGCGTCCAGGATCTGCCGGCGGAGAGCGTCGGCGGGAGCGATGAGCCGATAAAGCAGGTGGGCGCGGGCGAAGTCAGGGATAACGTTGGGAGCGCGGCCGCCTTCGATCATGCCGATATTCAGCGTGCACGGTCCGACCTCTGGATCGGAGGGCAGGGGCATGGCGCGGAGACGGGTCAGAGCCACCAGCAGCTTATCGATGGCCGATTCACCCAGCTCGGGATAGGCGGAATGCGCCATGCGGCCGCGGGCGTTGAGTTCGACGCGTAGCGTGCCCTTGGATGCCAGACCGAGGCAATTCTCGGTGGGCTCCCCATTGATCAGAAATCGGCAGCCGCGAGCCTGCTGATTGGCCACCTGGGCTCCCTGACTGTCTTTCTCCTCTCCGACCAAAAAGAGGAGGCCAACGGGAATGCCTTCCTCGCGCAAGCGCTGGGCAGCCGCGATTTGAGCGGCAATGATGCCTTTGGCGTCGCATGAGCCGCGGCCCCATATGCGTTCACCGTCCTCAGCGAAAGTAATGAAAGGCGGCACCGTATCCATGTGGGTGGAGAGCACGATCGCGGGCCGCGATTGCTCCGGCGGAACGGCCCAGATATTGGCGCGGTCACCTTCGACCGGCATTCGTTCCACCGCGTAGCCCATTGCCTGCAATTCGCCGAACAGGAACTCGCCTACCCTGGCCTCATTGCCGGTGATGGATTCGATATCGATGAGTTGACGGGTTAAGGCGAAGAGGTCCATGGGGAAGCAGGATATATTGAGAAGAACGTAGTTGGTAGCAGGTCGTGAGCTGCAAGCCGGGAGCTTGCCGGCACCGATACTATGGCCGAGCTGCAAATCCGATCGCTGTTTCTCGAGGGTCCGGCGGGGCAACTCGAAGCGCTGCTCAATCAGGGGGCGGAAATCGCTACGCACTCGGCCCTGGTTTGCCATCCCCATCCCATGTTCGGCGGGACCCTGCACAATAAAGTTGTGTTCCATACGATGAAAGCGCTGAACGGTTTTGGTTTCCCCGTGCTGCGGTTCAATTTTCGGGGTGCGGGGCTGAGCCAAGGGGAACACGATGAAGGGCGCGGCGAGGTGGAAGACGTGCGCACCGCGCTGCAATGGCTGCGCGAGCGTTTTCACCTGCCTATCATTTTCGCGGGTTTTTCTTTTGGAGCCGCCGTAGGCCTGCGCGCCGCCTGTCCGGATCCTGACGTCGCCGCCGTGATTTCTCTGGGCACGCCGGTTTCGCCGGTGGACGATCGGGCTTACGATTTCACTTTTTTGCAGGACTACCATCGGCCCAAGCTGTTCGTAAGCGGCGGCCGGGATCAGTTCGGCCCGCGCGCCCGCCTGGAGCAGTTGCTCGCCTCGCTACCCGCTCCTAAACGGCTAGTGATCATCGAAGGCGCCGATCATTTCTTTGCCGGCCGACTGGCCGAGTTGCGCAACGCGATCGAGGGATGGGTGCAAGAAAAGGTACTCCGGAGCGTGTCGTAGGCGGTCGCAGCCGCGAAACGGAAGTCGGCTGCCAACGCCCGCCTGCCTCGTGGATATAATCCGCCCATGCCGTCATTGTCCGAAGCTGACCAGCCTGACGCAATGCTCGCCCAGCAGATGCGCCAGACCGCGCGCGACATTTTTTTGCAGGCACTGCGCGAGGCCAGCATTGAAAGCGCGTTTCGCCGCCACGTGCACCTCGATCGCAGCGTTCTCCGGGTGGGAGAAGATTTGTATGACCTAAGCGGCGAGCGCCGGGTATTCGCGGTGTCGATTGGCAAAGCCGCTTACTCGATGATCGACTGCTTGTATGCGCAGCTGGGCGAGCGGCTCACGGGTATCGCCGTGGGCGCTACCGATGCGGCGGAGCGCAAGCCGGGAACGCAATACTTTCACGGCGGCCATCCCGTTCCCAATCGCGAGTCGTGGCAGGCCGCCGACGCCGTGCTGCGCGCCTTCAAGCAGCAAGGTCCATTGGCGCTGGTGATCTTTCTAATCAGCGGCGGGGGCTCTGCTCTGCTGGAAAAACCGGTCGCGGAAGAAATTTCCTTGGATGACCTGGCCAGCGCCTACTCCCAACTGGTGACCTGCGGCGCGAATATTGTGGAAATCAACGCTATCCGCAAGCATCTGTCGGCGGTCAAAGGCGGCCGGCTGGCGCGGGCGGCGGCTCCAGCGCAGCAGGTTTCCATCCTGGTTTCGGACGTTCCCGACCATGCGCTGGATGCGCTCGCCTCCGGCCCGACCATGCCCGATTCCTCCACGGTGGAGGATTGTTACCGGGTGGCAGAAAAATACGATCTGGTGGGCCAGTTGCCCGTCGCGATTCGCCGGTTGTTTCTGGAGAGAACGCTGGAGGAAACTCCCAAGGCGGAGGATCCGGCATTTGCACGCTCGCGCTGGTGGACCATCCTTTCCAACGCGCGCGTGCGGGAAGTGGCAGCGGCCGCAGCGGCGCGCGCCGGTTTTGCGGTGACGATCGACAATACATGCGACGACTGGGATTATGCCGCCGCTGCCGACTATCTGCTGGGACGAGTGCGCGAGCTGCGCCAGGGAGTGTCGCGGGTTTGCCTGATCTCCGGCGGAGAGGTAACTGTGCGTGTGCAAGATGGAGGCCGAGGCGGGCGGAACCAGCAGTTCGCGCTTTATTGCGCTGACAAGATCGCCGGGGAGAAGGTCACTATTTTGAGTGCCGGCACGGATGGTATTGACGGCAACAGCCCGGCCACCGGCGCCGTGGTGGATGAGACCACCGCGGCGAGAGCGCGCTCCCGAGGACTCAACCCCCAAGTCGCCCTGGCGAAGTTCGACGCATTTCCTTTTTTTGAAGCCTTGGGGGATGCGGTTATGACCGGACCGACAGGAAATAACCTGCGCGATTTGCGAATACTGCTCGCCTACTGAAGGCGCATTGACGACTTAGAGACGCGGGCTGGAAAGGCCGGAAGCGCGCCGCAATCAGAAGAAACGAGTCACGCCCTCTTCCATAACCAGCACCCGGTCGAGAATTCCGGCGGCTTCGGCTTCTTTTTCGAGGAGCTGCAAAGGTTCCTCGATGGGCTCGTGAGAGAGGCGGAAGGTGCCGTAATGCATGGGTACCATCCATTGCGAGCGCAGATCGATAAAGGCGCGCACCGCGTCTTCAGGGCTGGCGTGCACGTTGCGAAAAGCGGGCGGATTGTAGGCTCCGATAGGCAGCAGCGCCAATTCCGGTTCCAGTTTGCGGCCGATCTCGCGAAAGCCGGAAAAATAGGCGGTATCGCCGGCGTGGTAGACGGAATGTTGTTTGCCGCGCAAAACGTAGCCTCCATAACCGCGGTGCGCATCCTTGATAATGCGCGCGCCCCAATGGCGAGAGGGCACGCTACTGACGGTGAGTCCCTGGTGGCGGTAGTCCTGCCACCAATCCAGTTCCACGATGCGGCTGAAGCCGAGGTCGGCCACCAGGTCATGAACGTGGCTGGGGATTACGATCACGGGCGCGCTGCCGCGTCGCCGGCGCGTGGCCTGAGCGATGGCGCGCAAAGAAGGACGATGCAGGTGATCGAAATGGGCATGCGTAACCAGCACCATGTCGATGGGCGGGAGATCGCTGATCTGCAGACCGGGCCGGCGCAAGCGCTTGAGCACGAATAACCAGCGCGCGAAATTGGGATCGATGAGCACGCGCTGGCCGGCAATCTGCAGAAAAAAACTGGAATGGCCAATGAAGGTGACTCCCAGCTGGCCATCGCTGGCCAGCACCGGTTTGTGGGTTCGGCCGGTGCGCCGGGTGACCGCCGAGTGCCGCACGAGACGCGTGAATTGCCGAGCTCTACGCCGGAGAGTCAGATTCAGCATGTAAGAAATTAGACGCTGTTAAATTGGGCTACGATGCAAGCTCTGCTGGGCAACCTGCTGGTGCCTCATCGGGCAGTGCTGCCACGCAATTTCGTTCCGCTGCTTACTCATTCTAGAAGAATCTTGCCCGCAGTTGCTTGACCATGCGGATAACCGTCATTTCTAATCGCTGTGAGGCAGAGAGAGGGACTTTTTATGCGAGTGGCATTCCTGGGGTTGGGAATCATGGGCCGGCCGATGGCAGCCAACCTGGTGAAGGCTGGACACGAAGTAACCACCTGGAACCGCAGCCGGGGCAAAGAAGTGGAT
>DATGIY010000633.1:0-8442 GCA_035295475.1 Terriglobales bacterium | reverse complement strand
GCCCCAGAGCCGCGCCAATGTGCTGACAGATTGCCGGCGTCACTCCCAGGTCGAGCAGTCCGTAATAACCCAAAACCGCCACCACCAGCGCCCAAAGCCCGTAAGCGCGATCTCCCAGCGTGTGCACCAGGAAGGGCATCATCAGCAGGGAGACGGCGGTGCTGGCGAAAAAACTGAGTAAACGGAAAGCCGAGGCGCTGGTCAGTTGTTGCGCGGGGATGGCCGGCGACATGGCGGCTTCGACTCAGGGTGCGCCCGCTGCCCGCCGCCATGATTCGATGGCGGCCATCGGCCCGGGGAAGTGATTGTAGGGGCCGGCGTCCCAGGCGCTGCAGGAGGGACGGGGATCGCCCAGTTTGTCGGCATTCAGGGCGGCGATCGCGTAGTACGAAAGATTGGCGCCTGCTCCAATCGCCGGTGACCCCGGTTGAGGCCGCCCGCCCTCGTCCAGCTTCAGATCGGCCGTTAGCAGCGAGTGGGCTCCTTCTCCGGACGCTGCCTTCCACTGCTCCAGGGTGTAGTAGAACGTGTCCCCGGTTTTCCAATTTTGCCCCGCACCATAGAGATTATGGTCGAGGCCCCGCTCCACAAACGTGGTGCCGGCCGCCAGCGCGACCAGGCCCGAGCACTGGCCCACTACGTTATTCCGTACCGCAATACCCGTCCCGCTAGCGGCCAAACACAAACCCGATGCGGCCGTCCCGCCCAGAATCAGGTTGTTGTAGATGGAGATCTGCTCCCCGCCGGCGCAGAATGCTCCGTTATTGAAGTACTTTCCCGCCGGCGTAAGCATCACGTTGTTGAAGAAAAAGGAATCGGCTACGCCGCCGGTCACGTAGACAAATGAGGTCGCGTTGACGCCAGGGTCGCCGCTGAACACATTGTTGTAGACCCACACATCGCGGAAGCTCGCTCCGTTCAATGCATAGATGTGAATGCCATCGTGATGGAAGGCGTTGCTGCTGCTGTCCCAGTTGGCAAAATCGTGACAGCTGTTGTCGTGAATGCGGGCCGACGCCAGCACGTAGCCCGCGCCGTTGGCCGCAATGGTCATGCAGTGATTGGTGTTGTCGGATTCCAGGTTGTACATCTCCACGCTGTCATCCGCGCCGCTCACGGAAATGGTGAAGCAGCCGCTGGCGTGGGTGCAGCTCATGTGGTGCATGGAAATACCGGGGCCGGAGACGGTGAGTCCGTCGGCCCCGATATCGTCCGAGGCAAGTGTGTGCACGTAGATATTTCGCAGAATCAGGTTCTTGAATTCGCAATGGTTGCAAGGTCGGCCGTAAAGAGCGGTGTGCCGGTCGTGATGGCCGAGGCTGCTGCCGTTGTCTGTCTCTTCCACCACCCCGTTGCTGCCTCCGTCCAATACCAGGTAACTTTTCCCGCTGAACAGGATGCAGGATCCGCTGCCGCAGCTGGGTACGCTGATCTTGGCGCCCGGCTCCCATTTCAGCGTGATCGGCTGGCCGCTGCTTCCGCTGCCGCGGAAAACCAGGTAGTCATACGTAGCGCCGTTAAACGTTGTAATGACTCCGCACAGGTGCACGGTTGTGCCCGGGCCGATCTGCGCCGAGCCGCTACCCCAATTGGCGGCATTATTGAAAAAGCTGTAAGGCAAAGCATTCGTGCAATCCCCACCGTCGCCCCGGCCCCCGACATTCTGAGCAAGGTAGAAATCTTTCGCCGGGCAGAGCGCCGCCAATGCCAGCGCTACCCAGCAGGCCGAAACACAAAATCGAATCACGATCACCTCATTCCGAAACAGCTACAACATTGAGTACGCGCGCCGGATCCAGGATCACGTCGTCCGGGCCGACTTGCCGGCCGGTTTCCGCCACCGTGAAGCGAAAGCGACGCAGCGAAGCCAGGTAGTCCAGGCACGCCTTGGGATCAATACCCGTGCGCCGGCTGACCAGGGGATGAGCCTCCAGGGTCAGCACGCAATGCCGAGCCCGCCGTATGGTCTCCCGCGCCCCTTCCAGCGCGTTGCGCTCCTCGCCCTCCACGTCCAGCTTGAGCAGCACATCCCCGCCGAACCGGCCCAGACTGTCCAGAGTTACGACCGGAAATCCCTGCTCCGCGGGCGCTAGAAATCGCGCGTGATCTCCGAGGTCATAGGCGGGAGCCAGCAATTTTCCGCGCCCGAAGAAATTGCTGACCGCCGCCATATGCACCTCGGAGCGGGGGAATTGGCACAAATTGTGCCGCAGCACCTGCTCCACCCGGTTGTTTGGCTCGAATGCGACCACCCGCGCGATGCGATCGCAACGCGCGCACAGCAGCGCGGTGAAGAGTCCGATATCGGCGCCGCAGTCGAACAGGGTGACGTTGGTGAGGGAAGCCAACGCGGAGCAACAGGTTCGAATCAGGTCCTGCTCGTAGGCGAGAATGTCCGGCAATTCCCAGGCGTTCTCGATTCGGTTGATAGGAACAGTAATGTTCACTTGGGGAGAGAGCGGATAGGTCACAAGGCAGCCGCCATGGAATCGCTGCCAAACTAGCAGCATCCGGTGTGCACCCCGGACCCGATGCCGCTTCAGCGATTTGAAGCAGCGGAACAGCACCGGGGGCGTGTCCACGCACGCCTGACTTGGGATCAGATCCATGGCGATCGGAATAAGAGTTAGAAGCGAAGAATGACAACCTCAGGCATGCACGCGTTGTCCGTGGCTCGCGGCCGGAATGAGCTTGCTAGTCGGCGGGCGCTGCGATGCGCAAAGCGAATTCACCCACCGCTCCAGCCCCAGGCTCCACCGCCACACGCTTGCCCACTTGATAATGGTGGCTCGCCATGCTTGTCGGCGCTCGCGGCCGCTAACCAGCCACAGCCCGGCAGCAATCGCCAGCCGGCACAAGGCCGCCGCGCTTGTCGCGGTGCGATACGCGGTCGCGTAGAGATGTCCGCGGGAGCCTGCCAGAAACTTCCACACCCCATCCCTCATCAGCACCGCGGAGAAAGCGCTCTCAGCCCGCTGCCGAGAGCTCTGCCCACCGTGGTGGATCACGATGGCATCGGGTATGTAATAGATCTTCCATCCCAGCTTTCGCACGCTATAGCAGAGATCGATGTCCTCTGCGTACATGAAGTACTTCTCGTCGAATTGTCCTGCCTCGACGAAGACGTCGCGCTTTATCATCAGGCAGGTGCCGGGCACAACTTCAGCGGCCACCGGATCGCTTGCTCGCCCTGCACCTGCGCCAAGGCTTTGCCGGCGCGGGCTCAAAAAAATGCGGCGCACCACAGCAGCGTCCAGCACCTGGTTTAACAGGGTCGGAAAGCGGCGCATGCAGTTCCTGTGCGAAGTAAGCCCGGAGTCCACCAGGCAAGGTCCGGCCAGACCCGCATCCGCCCTGTCTGCCAGTACCTCCAGCATGCGCCGCAATCCATGGCCTACCACCTCCGTATCCGGGTTCAGGAAAAGCAGGTTTTTTCCTCGCGAAAGTTGGAAAAGAAAATTATTCGCCGCCGCAAAACCAACATTGGTGGGCAATTGCCAGAAGCGCACTTGCGGGAAGTCCTCCCGCAGCATTTCCCCGCAGCCGTCGAAGGAGCCGTTATCTGCCACCAGTGTTTCCAGGCGAAACTCACTCTTGATCGAGAAGATGCTGCTTAGGCATTTCCGCAGGTATTCCGCGGAATTCCAATTAACGATCATGATCGACAGATCAAAGCGGTTGTTCACGATATGGTTCACCGCCGAACCCTACGCCCGCGCCATCTGCAATGCCGGCCTGCTTCCTGCTCCCACAAACTGGCGAATTTCCTCCTCCACTTCATCTTGCTGGTCTTCTTGCAGGTGCGGATACATGGGAAGAGAAATCACTTCTTGCGCCAGCCGTTCGGCTACCGGAAAATCTCCCGCGTGGTACCCCAGGTAGCGAAAAGCAGGCTGGCAATGTATGGGGATCGGGTAATGAACCGCAGCCCCAATCTCACATTCCTTCAGGTGGTCCAGGAGAAGGTCGCGGTCCTTTAGCCGAATCACGAAGAGGTGGTAATTGGAGCGCGCATACTCCGGCTCATAAGGCAGCGCGACCTCATCACAGCCGGCGAGCTGTTGCCGATAACGAGCAGCTACGCTCCGGCGCTGTTCATTCCATTGCCGCAAATGGGGTAGTTTGGCAAGCAGGATACCCGCCTGAATGGTATCCATGCGGCCGTTGTAGCCCTCAATCACGTGCTCGTATTTGCGCGCCTGCCCGTGATCGCGCAGCAGGCGAATCTTGCGCGCTATTTCGTCGTCGTTGGTGGTCACCGCTCCCGCTTCGCCGCAGGCTCCTAGATTTTTGCCGGGATAAAAACTAAATGCCGCGGCTAGCCCCAGGGAGCCTGCCGGCCTCCAGATGTGGCTGGAGCGGGATAAATATTCCGCGCCGTGGGCCTGGCATGCGTCCTCAATGACAGTCAGGTCGTGAGCCGCCGCTAGTTCCAGGATCGGATCCACATCCGCGGGTTGGCCGTAGAGGTGCACCGGCAGAATGGCGCGAATGCGGCGCCCGCTTCGGCGGCTGATCAGGGTGCCTTGCCGGTCGTGCTGGCAGTGGGTCTCCAGGTGCGCGCGTAACTTGCTGGCGTCCAGGTTGTACGTACGCGGGTCCACATCCACGAACTCCGGCAAAGCGCCCGCCTGGGATATGGCTTCCGCGGTGGCCACGAAACTGTTGGGTGCCGTGATAACGGCATCGGCGGCGCCAATTCCCGCCGCCAGCAAAGCGTAGTGCAGTGCGGCGGTGCCGCTGCTGACGGCGACGCAATGCCGCGTGCCGCAGAACTCCGCGAAGGCGGTCTCAAATTGCAGAACCATCGGTCCGTTGGTAAACGTCGCCGTGTGCAGCGCCTGGCGAACGACGGTCAGGATCTCATCTTCCAGCTGGCGATGCGGCGCGACCAGATCGAGAAAAGGAACGGGAGATGCGCGTGCCATGACTGCCTCTAATGGAAGCGGAAAGATAGCGCAGAATTCGTGCTGGATTACCGGCAACCACGCTGCCTGCGGGCACGTTCTTTGTGACTACACTGCCCGCACCCACCATGGCGTTTTCGCCGATAGTCACATTGGCCAGAATCGTGGCTCCGGAGCCGATGGAAGCTCCCCTGCACACCAGCGTGGGCTCTACTTTCCAATCCTGCTCGCCTTGCATTTTTCCCGCGGCGGTGGTCGCTCGCGGATAGGCGTCGTTGATGAAGATCACGCCGTGCCCGATGAACACTTGATCTTCGATGGTTACGCCTTCACAAATAAAGCTGTGGCTGGAAATCTTGCAGCGGTTGCCCACCCTGGCGCCCTTCTGGATTTCTACGAAAGCCCCGATTCGAGTTTGATCCCCGATGGCACAGCCGTATAGGTTGATGAACTTGGCCAGGTAGACCCCTTGCCCCAGCTGCACATCGGAACCGGCCCGGCGGAGCTTGCTCATAAGTAAACCAGCTCGCCGCCATGCGCCAGCGAACGGGTTGCCGATTCCAGAATTTTGACTACACGCAATCCCGCCTCTCCGTCGTTGATCGGAACCTTGTTTTCGGCCACGCACTCCAGGAAATACTCCAGTTCGCACTGCAGTGCTTCCGCGCTGCGCAGGTGCGGAGCCCACATGTCGCCGGAACGGTAGCTGACCAGCAACTCATAGACTTCTTGTCGCTGGCGCACGCTGACGCCCCGGTCGTATACCTTGATTTTTTCATCCGCAGCCAGATCGTTCCACACCAGCATCCGGCGCTCGCCTCCGATCAGCGTGCTCCGTATCTTGACCGGCGCGAGCCAGTTCACGTTGATATGCGCAATCAAGTGCGCGGGAAAGTAGATGGTGAGGAAAGCAATGTCTTCCAATTCGCCCACGTGGCACTGGCCGGTGGCGCTGACAGCTTGTGGCCTGGCCCGCACCACATAGTCCATGATCGCCAGGTCGTGGGGCGCCAGGTCCCATACCACGTTCACGTCGTGCTGGAACATACCCAGGTTCACGCGCATGGAGTCGTAGTAATAAAGGGGGCCGAGGAGGCCGTTGCAGATGAGTTGCCGGATCTTCTTCACCGCTTCGGTAAACAGAAACGTATGGTCCACCATCAGTTTCAAATGTTTTTTTTCCGCCAGTTCGACCAGTTCTTCCGCTTGGCCGGAAGTTGTGGCTAGCGGCTTTTCCACGAAGATGTGTTTGCCGTTTTGCAGCGCGGTTTTGGCCAGTGCAAAGTGCGTCCAGACCGGGGTGACAATTGCCACCGCGTCGATTTGCGGCGAGCAAAGCACTTCTCTCGCGTCCTGAGTCAGCTGCAACCGCGGGTAGTCCTGCGCCGCGCGCCGCAGCGATAGGCGGTTGATATCGCAAACCGCTTCCAACCGCGCTCCCGTCAGGCTGTGCAGATTGCGCACGATGTTGGGGCCCCAATACCCGTAACCGATCACTCCCCAGCGTACCGTGCCGCGGACTGACGGGGTGGCCCCTGTTTCCAGCGGAGGCGTTGCCAGGGCAGCCATGTCAGTACGCGCCTTTTCCCGAAATCACCACGCCCACGGTCTGACAAGGATCTTCAAATCCAGCCACAGCGTGCATCGTCGGGCGTAGCGCAGATCCATGCGTACCATTTCGTCAAAGCTGGCGCGGCTGCGGCCCTGCACTTGCCACAGCCCGGTTACGCCCGGCTTGACCTCCAGAACGCGCCGCTGGTGCCAGGGTGCATAGTGCTGGAATTCATACAGCAGGGGCGGTCGCGGGCCTACCAGCGACATCTCGCCCCGCAGTACATTCCAGAGTTGCGGCAACTCATCCAGGCTTGTCCGCCGCAGGATGCGTCCCACGGGCGTGACCCGCGGATCATCGGTCATCTTGCGCACCTTGGTGGCGCCGGCCGGCGGTGTGCCGGCGATAAATGCGCGCATGTATTCTTCGTGCGCCTGCGCATCACAGTCTGTGTACATGGAGCGGAACTTCAGAAGTCGAAACGGCTTGCCGTACTGTCCCATGCGTTCCTGGCGAAATAGCACCGGCCCACGCGAAGACCACTTGACCGCCAGCGCCGCCAATCCCCACAAGGGCAGCGAAAACGCAATGCCGAGCAGGCTGAAAACTATGTCCAATGTTCGTTTCACCAGTAAAGGCAGTGGCCGGGAGCGCGCCTGCCGCGGTACTTCTGGATATAGCACCAGGTCCGGGCAACCACGGTTCACTTTCCCGCAGCTGGGAAATACGTGCGCCGTCAGTTGCATTCTTGCGGCCAGCGCCGGTCCGAGCGCGTCCTGCAACAAAGCGGTAATTTTGCCCACCAGCGTGCGAATCAGGGCTTCATCCGCGAGTTCCAGGTTGGGTAACAACAGGCCCAGAATGCTTTCATTTTTGTGCCAGCCCAACACGTCGGTATCGCGCAGCGTTTCCGGAAGTCGCTCGCTGATCAGATGGAAAACCGCTGCTCGCCCTGCCCCTTCGGCAAAAGCGGTTCCGTCCATCAAAATCAGCAGCATCCTCCGCCCGTTGCGCTCGGCGCGACGTCGCTCCAGATAAAGGCAGCGGGCGAAGGCGGCTTCTTCTAATACCGGGCTCGCGCCCAGCAGCCGGCTGGAGGAGGAATCATAGGCAGTTTTATTGGATAGAGTCGGCACCGGAATTTCGCGCAACACGCTTCCGTGGGGAGCTATCTCGACGAATATCAATCACGCGGCTTTCCGCTCTTCTCGGAAAAGCTTGTTCCAACGAGTGGCAGCAGCTGATCTGAAATACTGCTCGCAACACCGATGACTGGGAAAATCGTTAAGCACCAGGCCGAGCAGCTTTTCCGGCTCCACTCGCTCCAGCCCTTCCTTCAGAGTGCTTTTCCGGGCTCGATTCCGGCGAACCACCAGCAGAACTCCATCACACAGGTGCGCCAGCACCACCGAATCAGCCACGGGGAGCAGAGGCGCCGAATCCACCAGCACCCAGTCAAAAACCTCGCCGCTTTCCTCCAGCACTTGCCGCATGCGGCGCGAAGCCAGCGTTCTCATGGGAGGGTTGGGACTTTGCCCCGCTGGCAGCAGGCAAACGTCCAACCCGCTGATGCGATAGACAAATTGGCTCAGCTCATCGCTGCTGCTGCAGCACTCCTTTAATCCCGGAACAGGACTGAGCCCGAGAGCTGAGCAATAGCCGGCCTGGCGCAGGTCGCTTTCCAGCAGCAGCACCCGGTTTCGCCCTCGCTGTGCCGCTGCCACGGCCAGGTTCCATGCCACGAAGCTCTTGCCTTCCTCCGGCAGACTGCTGGTGATCAAGATAGTTTTCAGCCGGCGCCGTTCTCGCAAGTGCTCCAGGCGCGTGCCCAGCAGCCGAAACTGCTCGGCCACGGCATCCTGGCCGGCGCCCAGGATACAAATCACCTGGCGCAGGGGAACCTTGGGCGCCAGCCAGGAAAGCGATTCGAAATTCCAGGTCGCGGTCCTTGCTCGTGATCTCTCCACTTCATGGGCAAGCTCG
>DATGIY010000632.1:0-9339 GCA_035295475.1 Terriglobales bacterium | reverse complement strand
CGCAACCAGATAATTGCCCTCAGCATTGGTGACGGTGGTGAGGTCGGCCCCCTTTCCGATATCCCGAATAACGACGGTAGCGCCCTGGATCACCGCCCCCGTGCTGTCGCGCACCGTTCCCGTGATCAGGCCGGTGGCTTGTCCGAATGCCAGCGAAGCGAGGAATAGAGTTAGGAGAGGTGTAATAAGTCTGCAACAGGTCCGCATGAGTGCCTCCGCTGATGGCCAGCGCCGCTTCCGGGCACACCCGCGCCCGGAAAACCGCTGGGGATGGAGTTCCAGCTTGCCGCGTAACACACCATTACAGAACCATTGTGGGAACGATGCCGTGATGCGACTCACTGCGGATTGGCAGGAATTCCCGTTTTGGGAACCCCAGAGACCTGCGTTCTGGTGGATCGGCTCCCGGGAAGTCGGGGAAGAGCGGGCGAACAGGTGCCCCGCCGCCTGTTTACACCAAAGGACTGCGGCGGGTGCATTGAGCTTTGAGATCAGAAGCCGAAGTTAGTACTTCAGACTCCAGTGCAGCAAGTTCCAGACGAACACGAACCAGACGAAACCCAGGCAGGCCAAGGCGATCGCCGTATCACCGATTTTGCTCCAGATCCAGCGCGCACCCTGCTTCCACGACCATACCAGGTTATAAAGGACAAGCACGGTGCCCAGCACCCCCAGCCACCCAACAATCTGAATAAGGCGCAGCAAGTAGTTGTAGTGGGGACTTAACAGGTCGATGTTGCCCAGCGCGGTAGCGAAGAAGGCGCCGAGAGCTACCACAAACGCCAGATCCAGAATGCAGACAATCCTGACCAGAAGGCGTACTCGCCGACCGCCGGCCTCAAACTCCAGCCGATGTTTATAGTGGCGCCGGATCAGCGCGGCGACCGGCCAGAGAATAAGGGTCAAAAGCATCAGCACGAGGCTGGTGACAATAATGGGCAGGTCCAAGGCGCTGTTTTCGTACCACGGCGCTCTCTGAAAAACCATGAAAGGGAAATCGATGACCGCCACCATTCGGCCGGCGGCATCGCGCTTGAAGCCTACGCGGTCCTGGCCGTTGACATCGCGGAACAGTAGAGGTGCAATTTCGCGGAATTTTTTCGGTTTTCCGTTCTGATCTTTCAGCGCATTCACGCTGATGGTGCCGTCAGGATTGCTGGATACCTTGGCCTCGCCCACCACCGTCAGCACCTTGAGAATGTTGGTTTCCGAACGACGGCTTGAGATGTATCTTCCCGCTACCATAGCGGCGTCAGCCGCTGAATTCGCCACAGGCATCGGCGCGGGCGGGGTATAGGGGTAATAGCGGTTAAGGAAAGCGTGCCACAGTACCTCGCGCGGGCTGATTTCGCCCTTGCCCGCGCTGTTGTAGGAGACAAAAAAACCGACTCCCGCGTCGGGGATCAGATGAAGGTCGCTGTGGAAATACTGAGTATCGCCGCCGTGGCCAATGATTCGGTGTCCATTCCGCGTCTCTTCGTAGAAGCCGAGCGCCATGGCATTCATATCTGGCAGGTTCGCGAATTGGCGGGAATGCATGAGCTGCGCGGTCGCCGGCTGCAGGATGCGCACCCCGTTGTATTCACCGTCCTGCAGATTAGCGATCATGAAACGCGCCATGTCGTCGCCGGTTACCGAAGAACTGCCGGCGGGCGCAGCCTCCACGAACTCAAAAGGCTTTGCCGGCGCGGAAGCCACTTCATAGCCCTTGGACATCAGGGGTTTTAAGTTGTCAGGCAACGGCTGCCGGAATGTGGTGTGCGTCATCCCCAGGGGATTGAGGATATGGTTCTCGATGTATTGATCGTACGGCTCTCCGGAAACCCGCTGCACTATGTAGCCGGCCATCGCGGTAGCGTAATTGGAGTACGCAGGCGTGGTCCCGGGAGGAAAAATGCGCGCCGGCAATTCCTCTTTCAAGTAATCCCCCAAGGGGATGAGCTGGCTGGCCCGGCTGACGAATAACTGCTGCACTGCCTCTTCGAACCCAGGCGTATGGGTCATCACATTGCGCAATGTGATCGGCTGGGGATAGGTGTCGGGAATCTTAAAATCCAGGTAGTCGTTGACGTTGCGGTCAAGGTTCAGCTTACCCTGCTCCACCAGCTGCATCACCGCGGTCCAGGTAAAGAGTTTGGAAATAGAGCCTGGACGAAACAGAGTTCCATCGGGCAGAACCGGCCTATTATTCGCGACGTCGGAGTAGCCGTAGCCTTTGCTGAATAGAATCTTTCCGTCCTTCACCACTACGACCACGGCGCCGGCAATGTCTTCCCGGGCCAGCTGCTGCGGCATGATGCCATCGAGAAAAGCGGCAACATCATCCGCTGTCATCTCATGAGTACCCGCTGGCGGGACTGCTTCTTCCTTAGCGGCGAGCTTTGCCTTGGGGACCAGCGGGTTCGGACGAGGCTTCTGGCACCAGGAGGGGATAGCAAGCGAGAGGCACAGCACGGTTGTCCACGACAAATTGTGCCTTGAAACCCAGCTTCTTAGATTGTGCAATCTCACCCTATCCTCCTCGCCCGCGCAGCTTCGGAAAAGATTACTCTTCCCAGACAAAACCTGCAGGACGGCCGGTTAACCATCCTGCAGTCGATTGCCAACCGTTCTGGATCTAGGCGACGATCTAGCTGCGACTTCCGCCGCTGATTAGAAGAAAAACTTCAGGGCAAACTGAATTACGCGCGGAGCCACCGTCGTGCTCGTGATCTGGCCCAGGGTGCTATCCAGCTGCAGGCTGGGCCCGGTAGCGCCGGGAGCAACCGTACCCGCATTCAGGGCGGGATTGGAGAACGACGGCGTATTGAACGCGTTGAAAAACTCCGCCCGGAATTCCAGGCTTCTGGTCTCGCTGTCGAGAGGAATCTTCTTGATCAGAGAAATATCGAAGTTCCTCTGATCGGGGCCACTGACGATGCCATTGCCGCTATCGCCAAAGGCGGTCGCGAAGCCGTCTGCCCCAATCACCGGCGGAGCCGTGAAACACGAGGTTTTGAAATAGTCATTCAGCTTGCCCGTAACGCTACCCGGTGTGACTAAGCTGCTATTGCTGCATCCGGGAGCCAATTGGACACGGTCCCCACCCGTGTTCACAATGCCGAAAGCATTGAGCAGATTGTTATCCACGATCGTCAGCTTCTGCCCGCTCTGAAACGTGGTTACACCCGCTACCGACCATCCTCCGAGCAGTCGCGTCTTCCAGGCCGCGGAACCTTTGGGGCCGGGAAGCTCGTAAACGTAGCTCAGAACCAATCTTTGCGGGCGGATAAAGTTGTCAAACCCATAGTTAGAGCGGGGGCTGTTCTGATCCCCGAGCAGTGTTCCTCCGGCAAACGTGCCGGTGGCATACCCAGGGTTGGTTTCCAGGGCCGACGCCAGGGTGTAGGAGGCCAGCAGTTGCAGTCCGTGGCTGAAGCGCTTGCTCAGGCTGGCGCCCAAGGCGTTGTACCAGGAGGCCCCCGACGATTCGATGAACGTGGAAAAGGCCGGATCTAAACCCTCAATCGGAACACGCAGAGGTATGTTCCCCACGTCGTTGGTGGTCTGGCCCCGAATCGGATTGCTCGGCGAGGCAGACAACGCCTGGTTAAACGATCGTGTCTCCAGCAGCTTGGTCCCCCGGCTCCCCTGGTATCCAACCTCCAGCATCCAGTTGCTGCTCAGCGATGTCTGCAGGTCCATGCTGTACCGCTGCAGGTTGGGTGCGCGGAAGTGCTGCGAGAATGCCGTGGGCGTCAGATCGGTCGTAGGTGAATAGGGGCTAAAAACCGGAAATGGAGGAGACGGCGGCAGAGCTGTGGCCGGAGTCAATACCGAAGTCGAACTGGCGAATTGCCGGATGATCCCCCAGGGCGGCGCTGCCAGCAGCTGAATGAAGGGTTCACCCGTCGTGCGTGTATAGAAAATTCCGTAGCCGCCACGCAACACCATCCGGTTGGTTCCGGGGAGTTGCCAGGCAAAGCCTATGCGCGGCTCCCAGCCATTTTGGCCATCGTTTTTGATGGCGGTGTTAGTGCTGGCTCGCGTGACTCCGGGAGGGATCGCGCCGCCCGAAAAGTTGCTGCCCACGATGAATCCTTGCAGCGTTCCCTGCGCCGGCGGATCGGGATTGGCTATGGTCGGATCGAAGGTCGCCGCCCGGCCTAACGACTCGCCTAACTGTCCCTGCCGCTCGTAGCGGAAACCGAGATTCAGGGTCAGCCGCGATGACAGCTGATAGTTATCTTGAACATACATGTTGCCGTCCCAAACCCTCCAGGCGCGATCGAATACGCCTGGCACATCGATACTCAACAGCACGTTGCCCAGCAAGAAATCGGGGAAAGTGGGATAGACCAGCCCGCCAAAGAAGTGGAAGCCTTCCAGATTGAACTGAGTGCGATCGATTCCGCCGCCCATCTGCAGTGAGTGCCGGCCGTGAACATAGGTTAAAGAGTCGCTGAAATCATAATAATTCTGCGCCAGCACGACGCCCTGCCCGTTGCCGCCGAGATTAAACTCTCCAAATACCTGAATGCTGGGATAAGGGTTGTCAAATGCGGGTGCGGGCACGCACAAGCTGCTAAGGGTAACCACGCCGGAGGTTGCGCCCGCGCAAGGCGCGCCATTGGCAAACGTAGCCTTGGGATAGCTCTGGCTCAGTACGCTGCCAATGCGATGAAAACCGAGAATGGCCTGGTTAAGAAGGTGATCGCTGAATGCGTAAGTGTGACTCAAGGAAAAATCGCGGAAGTTGTTGACATACCCCCGGGGAAAGCCGGGCACGGTAACCACATTGGCGAGCAGCTGGCTGGCCGGGAAAGCCCCGGCCGTGTCGCTGTTCATAAAAAAGAACTTGCCTGAGAGATGGCTCTTCTCCGTGTGATAAAAATCCAGATTGGAAACAAATTGGTCGTCCGTGTAAGCGCAAGCGGAACTGAAGGTGCTCTGTCCCGTAACGCTGTTTTGCGGGGCCGGCACGATGAAACCGCCACCCGGCAGCTGTGCATTCAAAACCGCCAGAGCGGTAGGTGAAATGTCGGATGCCGAATTAATCGTCCCGCCTAATATTCCCGTTTGCCCCTTGAATTCCTGCGCCAGCGCGGCGGCGGTCCGGCCCGCGGCGCTATTTGTGAGCGGCGGAAGATTGCCCGTACTCAGGCAGCCTCCGTTAGTGTCCAGGCCGTTCCGCTCGCGAGTGCCCTGGTAGGAGGCGAAGAACATCAGCTTGTTCTTCAGAATCGGTCCGCCCAGGGTGAAGCCAAACTGGTTCTGGTTTAAAACCCCACGCGGCTGCTTGTTCTGTTTCAGGAAGTAGTCGTTGGCATTCAGCGCGGTGTTGCGAAAATACTCCCATACATCGCCATGGTATTGGTTGGTTCCTGATTTGGTGACCACATCGACGTTGGCTCCCGCATTCCGGCCGTAGGAGGCATCATATTGCCCGACCTGCACTTTGAATTCCTGGATGGCATCGGGATTGGGTACCGGAACCCCGCCGCTGATGTTGCCTTGCCCGGAAATATCATTGACCTCGCTGCCGTTCATCTGGAAGTTGTTATCATTGGTAGAGTTGCCGCCAATCGAGTAGCCGGCGGGCCCTGCCCCCTGGCTGGTCTCGCCGCGCCCAATGGCGGCGCTGTTGTTAACCTCGCCCGAAACTCCCGGAGATAGCCCCAGAATCTGGGTGTAATTGCGGGTCACCAAAGGCAAGTTCTCCACCATCCTCTGGTCCGTTGCATGGCCAAGGGCGCTGGTTTCGGTTTGCAGAAGTTCTCCGGTGTCCTGGACTTCGACTGTTTCATTGGCCGCGCCGACCTGCAGGTGGATATTCAATCCCTCGGTTTCTGTAACGTTCACGACGACACTCGGATAGGTGGAAAGCTTAAAACCCTCCTTGGAAACATCGACCCGGTAAGTGCCTGGAGGCAGAAGTGACACGAGATAGCTGCCCGTCGAGCCCGAGGCCGCCGTCCGCGTAGCTCCGGTCGCGCGATTCGTGACTTTAATACGCGCGCCGGTAATGACCGCGCCGGAGGGATCGGTTACGGTTCCGGCGATAGCGCCGGTACTGGCGCTTTGTCCCTGCATTAGAGAAGGCGACAGGCAGACGGCAATGGTCAGCAGCAGCGTCGCGAAAACCCCACGTCTCATCGGCGCACCTCCAGGCGAGATGATCTTTCGTGTCTCGTGTGCCCTGGGCTAAACGCTCCGCCTTCACTACGGCACACTTTCAGCCCAGCCTTCCGCCAGTACGCGGAAAGGCGAGTTCTTGTGATGGGCCACTTAGCTACACCTTATGATGCGCTGTGTCAAGAAAAAACATTAATTGTTGCATTTCTCATTGACAGCGCCTCCCCGCCCTCTTTAAAAGGGAGGACACGGTGCTTGTGCTTGGTGCAACCGCACCGGGAAAATTTCCAGCCGCGGGCGAAAGTCCCCAGCGGATTTACCGTCAAGCAGCTTGAGGGAGTGCTATGCGGATTGAGTCCATCACCCTGCGCGAAATACGCATGCGCCTGAAGTCCCCCTTCGAAACCAGCTTCGGCGTGACCTATGAGCGCAGAATCCCGCTGGTGGAGGTCGCCTCCGATGGCATCACAGGCTGGAGCGAAGTGACGACTGGCGAAACTCCGTCGTACAACTCTGAAACTACCGATACCGCCTGGCATGTCCTCTCCGATTTCATCATTCCGGCAGTCATTGGCAAAGAGGTGGCCGAAGCGCGGGAATTGCCGCGCCTGCTAGCGGGTATTCGCGGTCACAACATGGCCAAAGCGGGGGTGGAGAATGCGCTTTGGGACATAGAGGCGCAGCAGAAGGGAATGCCCCTGAGTAGGCTGGTGGGGGGCACACTGGCGGAGATCCCGTGCGGGGTTTCCCTTGGTATTCGCGAGAATCCGCAAATGCTGGTCAAAAAAGTGGAACAGGAGCTGGAGTGCGGGTATCAGCGTATTAAACTGAAAATTAAACCTGGCAAAGATCTGGATTACGTGGCCGCGGTGCGCCATACATTTCCCGATATTCTCTTGTCTGTGGACGCCAACTCCGCCTACGACCTGCAGGATGCTGCCCATCTCGCCAGGCTGGATTCTTTTCGCCTGCTGATGATCGAACAACCCTTGCAGTGGGACGATATCCATTCCCATGCCAGGCTGCAGTCGCAGATCAGAACCGCGATTTGCCTGGACGAATGTATCAACAACGCCCAGCACGCCCGCGCCGCGATTGAGCTCAACGCCTGCCGCATCATCAATATCAAGCTGGGACGCGTGGGGGGCTACAGCGAAGCAATTCGCGTCCATAACCTCTGCCACGAACATGGAATTCCGGTATGGTGTGGCGGCATGCTGGAATCGGGTATCGGTCGCGCTCATAACATTGCCATGTCCGCCCTTCCCGGATTCACCCTGCCCGGCGATGTCTCCGCCAGCAAGCGTTATTGGGAACGGGATGTGATTCATCCCGAGGTCGAGGTCACCCCTAAAGGGACGATCGCCGTGCCGCAAACGCCGGGATTGGGCTTTGCCGTCGATCGTGATTTGGTGGAGCATCTGACGGTTCGCAAAGCGGAGTGGAAAGCTGCTGTAATGAGCCCTTCCGGATCCATTAGCTAATTATCTGGCAATGCACCAGTTCGAGTTCCTATCCGAGGTCAAAAGATGAAACGCATTATTCCTGCCGCAACTGGCGCCGCTGTTTCTCTGGCCATCGTGCTGTGCTGTTTCGCTGAATTCCTCGCCGCTGAACCGGTGCCTTCGCTGGCAGAGCAAATTGAGAAGATCGTCCATCGGCCCGAGTTCGCGCATGCCAGTTTCGGGATCGAATTCTATTCCCTGGATACGGGCAAGCCGATTTACCAGATGAATCCCAACCAACTTTTCGTTCCCGGGTCCACGACCAAGCTCCTCACCGAAGGGACGCTGCTGGAGTCGCTGGGCGGCGATTACCGCTTTCATAGTCGCGTGTATCGCACGGGGCCCATTAAGAAAAACGGAACACTGGAGGGAGATATCGTCCTGGTGGCCAGCGGCGATCCCGATCTCTCCGGCCGTATTCAGCCGGACGGTACCCTGGCCTTCGAGAACATGGACCACTGCTACGGCGGTCCCGACAGCAAGGGGCTGGGAGATCCGCTCCTGGTGATTCACGAGTTAGCGAAGCAAATCATCGCGAAAGGCATTAAGCGGGTGACCGGACAAGTGCTCGTGGACGTCAGCCTGTTTCCCGAGAGCAGCCGCGAACTGGGCACCAACGTGGTCATTTCGCCGGTGGTGGTGAACGACAACCTGATCGACGTGATTGCCAGCCCGGGCGCGACCGTGGGCGCGCCACTACAACTGCGGATTTCTCCGCAGACCGCCTACGTTCAAATCATCAATCATGCGGTAACGGGAAAGGCTGGCTCCAAATCGGATCTCAACTACACCGACGAGAAGTCCAATCCCGATGGAACCCGTACCGTCACTTTGACCGGCAGCATGCCCCTGGGCGCTCGCGGCGAGATGAATGCCTATGCGGTGCCGGAGCCAAGCCGCTATGCGACGTTTCTCCTGAGCGAAGCTCTTCGGCAAAACGGCGTGTCGGTGCGATTGCCGGACACTCGCCCGGTGCCAGATTTCAAATTGCTGGCCGCCAAGTACATCCCGGACAACCTCGTGGCTGAGCACGTCTCGCCGCCGCTCAAAGAAGACGTGAAGATCACACTGAAAGTGAGCCAGAATTTGCATGCCAGCATGGGACCTTTCCTGCTGGGGGCCCTCCTCGCACATCAGACGAAGGACATCGACCAGGCCGGTTTCGACCTCGAACACCAGTTTCTTAGCAAGGCCGGTCTTGATCTGACCGCCGCCTCCCAAACGGATGGCGCGGGTGGAAATGCTTTTTTTACGCCCAACTTCATTGTGCAATACCTGACGTTCATGTCCCGGCAAAAGGATTTCTCCGATTTTGAGCGCTCGCTGCCGGTGCTCGGGCGCGACGGCACGCTTTACAACATCCAGGTGAATTCGCCAGCGGCCGGCCATGTCCATGCGAAGACCGGCACCTATCTGGTCTATGACGCGCTCAACAAGAATTTGATGATCACCGGCAAGGGACTGGCCGGGTACATGGAAACCGCGAGCGGGCAACACCTGGCTCTGGCCCTCTACGCCAATATGGTGGCCGTGCCCATGGACGACCCGGAAGCGGCGCAGAACATTGTTGGCCAGGCACTGGGGGAAATAGCTGCTGCCGCCTACAATGCGCCGCTTCAGGCGAATGCTCCCGCCGGTCACGACTACGACGTGATTATCAAGAACGGAAGGATCATTGATGGCTCAGGAAATCCCTGGGTATCCGGCGACGTAGGCATTC
>DATGIY010000631.1:0-2908 GCA_035295475.1 Terriglobales bacterium | reverse complement strand
CAGCAAAATTGTGCTTGCACAAAAGCGCTTTCAGAGATGACAAAAATATACTTTTTCCGCAGCCTCTATAAGCCTGTCCTACTTCCTCCGCCGACTTCTGCTTTCCTATCTCAGCCAATGTAGTATTCTCAACTTCAAATCCAAATTGCGGGACGAACTTCACTCAGGGCGGATATGCGACGGGCTCCGACGATCAGCGAAATCATCGACCAGCGGCCCATGGGCCAGTACCAGATCTGGACCATGGCGCTGTGCGGCATGGTCATCGTGCTGGACGGCTTTGATACGCAGAGCATCGGCTTCCTCGCGCCCTCCATGGCCGATTCGCTGCACATCCCGATCAAAAATTTCGGGCCCATCTTCGTTTCCGCACTGATCGGATTGATGATTTCCTCGATGCTTTCCGGTCCGATTGCCGATCGCTGGGGCCGCAAAGGGCCGATCGTCACCTGCACGCTGATTTTCGGGGCCTTCGCGGTGCTGACGCCGCGCTGCGTCACCCTGCACGAACTCGTTGGTTGCCGCTTTCTTACCGGGCTTGGGCTTGGGGGAGCGCTTTCCAACTCCGTGGCGCTGATGTCCGAGTACGCGCCGAAGCGCCTGCTGGCCGTGATCGTCAGCATGATTTTTTGCGGCATGCCGACCGGGGCGGTGCTGGCGACGCAGGTCGGCGCGGTGATGCTTCCTCGCTGGGGCTGGCAGTCGGTCTTCTACGCGGGAGGGGTGCTGCCGCTGACGCTGGCGGCGCTGCTCCTGGCGATCCTTCCCGAATCCGTTCGATACCTCGAAGTCTCCGGCGGGGACGATGGCCGCATTGCCAAGATTGTGGCGCGAATCGCGCCGGAGCTTGCGGGCGCGCCCGTCGCGCGTGCCGCGCAGCAGGATGCGCGGCGCAACGCGCCGGTGGTCCATCTCTTCACCGAGGGCCGCGCGGCGGGAACGGTTTTGCTGTGGGTGCCCTTTTTCATGAACCTGCTGATGCTGTATTTCATCGTGTTCTGGCTGCCTGCGCTGCTGCGCCAGACCGGCCGGCCGGTTTCCGCGGGGATCACGGCGATCATGCTGTTCAGCGTGGGCGGAATCGTCGGCTCGGCGGTCGAGGGAAACCTGATGAACCGCTGGGGCCAACTCGCCGTGCTGCTGGCGGAATTTCTGTGCACCACGTTGCTGATCGCCGCGCTGGCCTATTCCAGCTCCTTGTCGCTGCTGATGACGGTCACGTTCGTTCTGGGCTTCGTGGTGCAGGGCGCCCAGGGCGGGCTCTCCGCAGTCGCTGCGACGTTCTACCCCATTTCGATTCGCTCGACCGGAATCGGCTGGTGCCTCGGAGTTGGACGCATCGGCTCGATCGTGGGTCCGATGATCGGCGGGCTGATGCTGAAGCTCGATTGGACGCCGCGCGAGATTCTGCTGGCCGGGGCGATCCCCGCGCTGTGCGCGGCGGCCGCCGCTTTCACCAGCCTGCGCCTGGGAAGCAACTTGCCCGCCGAGTACGGCGCGTCAGCGGTTGCCCAGCCATCCGCCCTTTCGCACTAGATCAATCATCGAGAGGTGGGTTGTAATCCCTTCGGTTGTGCGGGGGAGCCGTTCACTATCTGGACCTTGGGACAGGGACTCTTTGCCCATCCGTTGTTGTATATTAAAAGGCCGTAAATTCAGGGTGCGCTCGGAGATTGGTTGTCGGGCGGGCGTGGAGCGCGGATGAATTCCGATAGCGGCAGGCCGGCACGCATGCCGCTGGGGTGTTATGGCTCGGAGTCGATTCATCGGGACGGTGTGCGCGCTGGTGGCGCTGGCCGCCTTGGCGGGCTGCGGCGGCACCGGGCAGCTTGGCTCGGGCGGTGGGCACAGCGGCAACTCCACCGTTGTACTGGCGATGACGGATTCGCCGCCCTCGCTGGTAACGGTCCTTTCTGCGCAGGCCACTCTCACGGGCGCGACGCTTGCTCCGGGAAACGTTTCGCTGCTCTCTTCGCCGGTAACGGTCGATATGGCGCGCCTGCAAACAGACGTGGCGTATCTCGCCACCTCGACAGTCCCAGCCGGCAACTACACGTCGCTGACGCTGACCTTCGCCAATCCGTCGCTCACATTTGAAAACGACACCGGGGCCACGCTGGCCGGCTGCGCGGTGGCCACGATCTGTGTGTTCGCTCCGCCTACGACGACTTTGTCGGCGACGATCCCTCTGCCCGCGTTTTCGGCTTCTTCAACCAGCGCGGCCGGATTGCTGGTCGACGTTGATCTCGATACGTTATTGGGGGCAACGCTCTCGGAGGACTTCAGCGCTGCGGCCTCTGTGTTTTCCTTCACGCCGGGGGGAACGGGAGCGCCTCCCGTCGGGGCGGAAGACGTGGTTGGGCACGTGGGCAGCGTCACCGCCTCGAGCAATACGTTTACGCTGACCAATACGCAAACCTCTTACACCTTAAATGTGGACGGCACGACCACGTTCTTACAATTTCCGAACGGGGCATCCTGCCCCACTCCGCCCGTTTTTTCCTGCCTGCAGACAAATCAGATCCTGAGCGTGGATATCGGAATTCAATCAGATGGATCGCTGCTCGCGCGCAACATCGTTTTTGAGGACGCCGACAGCAGCGACGCCGAAGTCGAAGGGATCCTCACTTCCACCGACGTTGCGTCCCAGCAATTCAGTATCGTCGTGCACACGATTTCGGGCGGCGGCACCGGGCTGGCAGTCGGACAAATTGCAACGGTGCAATACGCCAATTCTCAGACTCCCTTTCAAATCGACCTGTTGCACGCGGACAATGCCACGATCAGCCTCAGCACATCAGGGTTTGTGTTCAATGCGCCAGTGGATCTGGTCGCCGGACAGGAAGTCTCGGTCAGGCGGCACGCCACCCTAGCGGCAGGGCAGATTCAGGCGGACCGAGTGCTGTTG
>DATGIY010000630.1:0-2388 GCA_035295475.1 Terriglobales bacterium | reverse complement strand
GTCCTCCAAATGGCCGCACGTTCTCCGTGCCGGCACTCCGCGCCCCAAGGTGAAGCTCCAGGCGCCAGACGGACAAAATAGAGTTCACGATTGACTTCCAGCCGCAACGGGTTGTGAGAGTTCTGTACCAGCAGCTACATTCCCCCGCGGCATAAAAGCGCATCGAAACATTTTCCCCTCATGAAAGAGGGCAAAAAAGAGAGCAATATGATGATTGGACCGAATCATCCCTCCGGATCCGGAGGGAGAAACCGACGTCGGCGCGGCCGTCGTCCACCCAACCACCGTCCCGGACAGGGCGGAGGACACGGGGGGCAGCGGAATCGCCATGGCGGTATTTACACCGCGCCTATGGATCATGCTTATCGCGCCAACATGAATGGCGAGAACGGCAACGGACGCGGACGCTTCAACCCCACCAATTACCTGGGCGCCGATCCTGAACCCTTACCCGAATCCAACGGCGGACCGCGCATCTTCGCTTTCGTGGACGACCTGTTCTTCCTGGCTAAAATTCAGGAGGTCGCGCGCAAACTCAACGTCAAGGTCGAGTTTGTTAAGACGGAGAAGGACCTCTCGGAGCACATGCAGAGTAATGGCGAGGAAAAACCTTCGCTGATTATTTTCGACTTGAACAATGCGGGCGCCAAACCGCTGGCCCTCATTCCCAAACTAAAGACCAAGCTCAAAAAGGGCACCAGCATTATCGGTTTCTTGTCCCACGTGCAAGGGGATTTGAAGATGAAGGCGCAGGAAGCGGGCTGCGACATGGTGTTGCCGCGCTCCGCCTTCTCCCAGAACCTGCCGCAGTTGCTGCGTCGCCACGGCGCCCCCGAGGAACTGGAGCAGGGAGCAGAGTAAAACACCGCGCCCGGAGCTGCTTTCTAAGGCTCGGGCATTCAGTGTCGCTGATCGACTCGCATCCATTGGCGAGCGACCGCCGCCTCTTATTCCGCTCGCAAAGCTTCCATGGGATGGATGGCCGCCGCCCGCAAGGCGGGAATCATTGCGGCTAGAAGTGCGCAGGCGCCAAGAGACGCGGTCGCCACCGTCAGGGCCAGTGGGTCCCAGGCTTTCACCCCCCAAAGCTGCGAGGCCAGTAAGCGGCCGCTCCCGACAGCCAGAGGAATGCCGATCAGCAGGCCGATCCCCGCGCGGCGCAAAGCTCCCCTCAGCACCAGTTGGATTACTTTTGTGCGGTCAGCTCCCAACGCCATGCGCACCCCGATTTCGCCGGTGCGCTGCGCCACCGTGAAGGCGGTTACCCCATAAAGTCCCACGGCCGCCAATACCAGCGCTACCAGTCCGAACAATCCCGCCAGGCTGGCCACCGCGCGTTCCTGGTCGAACTCCAGGGCTATCTCATCATCCAGCGTTCGCATGTCAATGACCGTGAGGTTAGGATCCAGGTCGGCCAAGGTCCTGCTCACCAGCGGTTCCAGCACGCCAGCCGGGGTATGTGTCAGTAAAGCGATTCCGGAAACGAAGTGAGACATCAAGTCCAACTTCTGCATCGGCGTATCACGGTACTGTGCGGATTGAGCCAGGGGCACGAAAAACATGGGATGCGTTGGCTCTCGCGGCGCCGTGTACTTTGCATTGGCCACTACGCCGATAATGCGAAACGTGCCGGCATAGGCCATTTCGTTCATCCCGAAGTGCTTGTCCAACGGATCTTCCTTGGGGAAAAAACGCTTGACGAACGCTTCATTCACGATGGCCACTGGGGCGGCGCTTTGGTTATCGGATTCGCGGAAGCCACGGCCGCGCAGGATGGGTTGACCTAGCGTGGGCAGGTAATTCACACCTACCCGGTTCCAGGAGGCCCCCGCGTCATCGCCGGTGTAGGGGGGACGGCCTTCCACTACGATGGATTCGCCCCAGTTGTTGGTGAATGGATTGTAGAGAGCCAAGCCGGCCTGTTCCACGCCCGGCAGGCGCTTCAAGCGCTGTTCCATTTCTTGATACAGCGAATTCAGCCGTTCCGGCGTGTAGCTGTTCGGTGGCGGATTGATCTGTACCATCACCCGATCGGCGGTTTGAAATCCGAAATTCTGATGTTCCAGGTTGCCCAGGCTGCGCGCCAGCATCGTGGCCCCCGCAACCAGCACGACCGAAAGCGTCGCCTGCACGATGAGCAGAAGGTGACGTGTTGACGAGGAGTTGTCACGCGTGCCGCGCGTAGCGGTGCGCAGGGACTCGATGGGATCGGTGTGAGTGGCGAACCAGGCCGGCGCGGTGCCGAATATGATGCCCGTTACTAGCGACAGGGCAAAGGCAAACCCCAGGACCGGCAGGGAAGGCGCGGCACTCATCGGCAGAAAACGAGTACCGGTAGAGGCGAGGTCCAGCAGCAGCCGCGAGGCGCCCACCGCCACCCCCAAGCCA
>DATGIY010000629.1:0-3755 GCA_035295475.1 Terriglobales bacterium | reverse complement strand
GCTTCGTGGGCGAAGCTTCAACAACAAGACATACCGTCCGTGAATCGATTATTGCGGCGCGCGGGTTTGGCGGAGATAGCTGCGCCGTCCGAAAAATAATTCTGATTAACGACTGAAACCGGCGCTGTTGCGCTTTTCCCGAGCCAGCGATTCCAGAAAATCCTCTGTGCTCGCTGAGCCTTCGCGCGTCACTCCCAGGCGAGCGCTCAAGCGAGAGGCAATTTGCTCGGCGCTTTCCCGCCGCACCTCCGGGCTGAGGTCATACCGGCGCTGCAGGAAACGCTCGATCAACTCCAGTTCTTCCCCGGAAATCTGCACGCCTGCGGACGATATCGACGAAATACCGCCGGATGCGATGAGAGCGGGTTGCGTCTCCTGCATGGCCTTCTCATGCACCACGACCGTCCCAGCCACGATATCGCCAAGGCGCTTGTTCTGCTTGCTCACAAACGCGGAGATGATCCCTACGACATAGAGCCCGGGCAATTGGTCCACAATCCGCAACAGGTTGCGCGCGATTGCCTGGTAGGGCGTGATCGGCCTGCCGGAATCAGCGATCACACGTATGCGAACCAGGCGCTTCCCGGGGGTTTGTCCGTTCCACATAATCTCGAAGAGCGCGTAGTAGCCGGAATACAGAACAAACAGGAAAAGAACAGCCAACGCAGCCGCCCACGTCCAGGCATGGGGCGTCCACGATGCTACCGTAGGCAGGATTAATTCCCCAGTAAAAATGACCACGAGGAACCCGAGACCCTGAAATAGCGTGTCGAGGGCGATGGCCAAAAAACGGCTGCCGATCCCGGCCAGGGGAAATTCCAGCGGGATCTGCTCAGGAGTTTCAATGGTAAGCTTGTCCGACGAGTACACCCAGTGATCTCCACGCATTGGCTCGAGAAACGTCAGCCCTACTGGCAGCGCCTGGAGTTGCTGGTGGAACAGTCCGGGCTCTCCGGTATCCGGCGGCTCAGCCGCTCCGAATTGCAGGAACTGGGCCTGCTCTACCGCCAGATCGCCGCTGATCTATCCACGGTACGCGAAGATCCCGCCAGCCGCCAGATATCTGCGTACCTAAACCAGCTCCTGGGTCGCGCCCACAACATCATTTACATGGGGCGCAAGGCCAATGCCGCGGGCATTGTACAATTCTTTGCCTCCACCTATCCCCGCATATTTCGCGAAAATCTGGTTTATCCGCTGACCGCGTTTCTGATTTTCCTGGCGGCAGCAGTAGCCGGCATGGCGCTGTGCTTCTCCGATCCCGGCTTCGAACGTTATTTCCTGGGCGGGGCGATGGTCGACACCATCGAGCAGCACCGCATGTGGACTCACTCCATCGTATCGCTCAAACCGCTGGCCTCCAGCTTTATCCTGACCAACAACATTACGGTCGCCTGCACCACCTTTGCCAGTGGCATTCTGGCGGGCTTGGGAACCGTCTATATGCTTTTCTTCAATGGCCTGCTACTGGGGGTAATTGCTACCGCCTGCTGGCAGGCCGGGATGAGCACTCAGCTGTGGAGTTTCGTGGCCCCGCACGGCGTGCTGGAATTGCCCGCCATCTTCATCGCGGGAGGCGCGGGTCTGTTGCTGGCACGCGGTCTGCTTTTTCCCGGGAGTCTGCCTCGGCATGATTCGCTGACCGAGGCCGGCGGCAAAGCGGTCCGGCTAGTGCTGGGTGCAATTCCCATTCTGGTGATCGCCGGATTTATCGAGGGATATCTTTCTCCGTCGGATTTTCCCGTACCGCTGAAGTTTGTTCTCGGCGCGGCTTTGGGCACGGCACTGGTGCTGTACCTGTTCTTTTCGGCTCCCACACCGGCTGACACTCAATCGGAAGGAGAGTAGTCGCGTGGTCAAAGCTACGGCATTCATTCTTACGGTATTGCTGACATTTTCTTTGCCAACCCTGGCGCAGGATAAAGGAGAGGCGCTAGACAGCGGTGAAAAGGCCGCCCTGTCCTGGTTGAATTTGGTCGATTCCGGAAACTACGGGGAAAGCTGGGACGTTGCGGCGTCGGAATTCCAAGCCAAAATCAGCCGCCAAAAATGGGAAAGCACTCTGCAATCAGTGCGCACGCCGCTCGGCAAACTGGAGTCGCGCCGCCTGAAAAGCGCCACTTACACTACCGATGAAGGAGGGCGATGGCAGCTGGAAGGTGTCCGGCTACTATATCCTCCCGGCGGAGTAACGAAAGAAGGGACCAGGGAAAGGGCAGTGGGCCATCGAGTCTCGTGCCGCTACAACAATCCCCTGTCTTTGATTTCCAGATAATAGTTCACCAATGCCGTGGAAACGGTATTGGGCGGCAGCTCTACAGCAAAGGCTCCCTGCTCCCGCAAGCGGCGCAAAAGCAAGTTACGGCGCTGCGCCATCTCCTCCGCCGCCATCACCCGATACATATTGAGAGGATTTTCGGGAGCTCGCGCCAGCAAGGCAACGATTTGCGGCTCGGAAAATACAAGGAACAGCAGCAGGTGGCGGCGCGCCACTTGCTGGGCAGCGCGGATGACTTCCGGGACCATGGCGGTCTCGGCCAGATCCGTGATCCAGACCACCAGGCTGCGCCGTTTCTGCATGGTCAGCAGTACCCGTGCTGCTCGCGAATGGTCGGCTTCGGCCACTTCGGAGTGCACCAGGCTGAGCTGCTCCACCATGCTGCGCAAATGCGGACTTCCCCGCCCTGGCGCCAGTTGCTGCTGCACCTGCCGGCCGTAAGCCAGTAAGCCCACACGATCGCCTGAATACAAGGCCACGTGCCCCAGGGTGAGTGCGGCATTGACGCTACAATCCAGTTTTTGCAATTTGCCCACTCGGGCGCGTAATAATCGGCCCGCGTCCACCACCAGGCACACCGCCTGGCTGCGCTCCACCTGGAATTGACGCGCGATGAGCTTGCCGCGCCGCGCGGTGGCTGTCCAGCAGACATCGCGCAGTTCATCGCCTTCGCGATAATCCCGCAAACTTTCGAATTCGCGACCCAAGCCGCGGCGGCGGGTCAACCGCTTTTCCATCTCGATTTGACGGCTGCGTAACAGGTAAAGCATGTGCCGCTTGGCTTCGCCCAGGTTGGGGTAAATACGAATCGTCTGCGCCAAATCAGCGCGCAACCAGATTTCCGCAATCCGCCAGCGGCTTTGGCAACGCAGGAAGAGCGCTCCCACCCGAACATCGCCGCGCTGCACGGGCTCAATGTGATAGTTGGCCCGCGCTTCGCCCCAGCGGTCCGCCTGCAAATGCAGCGCCGGTGGCACGCGGCACAGGCTGGCGGGAGCATCGTCGCGCGCCATCACCCGGAAAATTTCGCCGAGATTTCGCAGTTCAATGCAAACTTCAGAGATGGTGGAGAGCGCCGGCGCCGAGGTCCAGATCCGGCTGGCCTCGGGCCTGGCCCCTTGCAAGCGCCGCAGGTCCCACAGATACACGGCGAGCAGCAGGACGTCCCAGGCAAGCAGGCCGTAGAGGGCACGACGATCCCACCACGCGGGCACCAACCAAAGCGATCCCACGAGCAACAACAGAATCAGCCGCGGCCCGATACCGAACCCCCACCGACGCCAACTGCACGCCACGGCGGTCCGGGGTTGCGGGACCAGGCTGCCCAGCATTACTTGGGCACCTCAACCGCGGCCAGCAGATCGCGTACGACCTGCTCGGCTGTCACGCCTTCCAGGTCCGCTTCCGGTTTGAGCACCACGCGGTGACGGAGAACGGCGGGAGCAATCTGCTTGACGTCATCTGGCACGACATAGTC
>DATGIY010000628.1:0-5213 GCA_035295475.1 Terriglobales bacterium | reverse complement strand
CACCCCGCCGGGTCCATAACCCTCCAGCGTGAACTCTTCGTAGGTGGCGCCGGGAAGCTCACCGGTGCCCCGCTGGATGGCGCGCTTGATGTTATCGGCGGGCATGTTTTCCGCCTTAGCATCGGTGATGGCCTTGCGCAGGCGCGGGTTCTTGTCGGGATCGCCGCCCGACTTAGCCGCCATGGTAATTTCGCGGATCAGGCGGGTAAAGATCTTGCCCCGCTTGGCATCCAAGGCGCCCTTTTTATGCTTAATTGTGGCCCATTTTGAGTGGCCAGACATAATGAACCTCGTTTCTATGAATGCGCAGGGTTCGCCCGTGGGAAGAGCAACAGGTGCCTCAAAAAGATGCAGGCGAACACAAATTATAGCATGATGCGAAGCAAGTACCCCGAGGCGCCCGACTGCCTGAGTGCGCTGCTCAGGTCCATCCATGGCTGTGGGCGGTGCTAAAATACCGCGACCTGTTGCTCACCACCAAGGAGGAAAACTTCATGCCTAAGTACGTGATTGAACGCGAGATACCGGGTGCAAGCGATCTCAGCTCCGAGCAGTTACAGGCCATCTCGCAAAAATCATGCCACGTTTTGCGTGGGCTAGGACCCGAGATTCAATGGGTCCACAGCTATGTCACCGGAGATAAGATTTACTGCATCTACATCGCCCCCAACGAGGACCTCATCCGGCAACATGCGGCCGAAGGCGGGTTTCCGGCCAACCGAATTTCGGAAATTAAGCGGGTAATCGATCCCACCACCGCGGAAACCGCGGAAGAAAGCCTGGCAAAATCCGCCTGACTAAAGCTGATGCGAAGCGCCGCTGCCGGCCAGATGGGCCTTGTAGGCATAAATCACGGCCAGCAACGGCGCCGCGATCAGCACTCCCCAGAACGGGATCAAGATGCCGAGCACAATAGGCGTAATCAGGGAGGCCCAGATGGGCACGCGATTAGCGCGCTTCTGTAGCAATGGCTGCAGTATCAGGCCGTCCACAATCACAATAATTGCGTAGAGGATCAGCACATAGATCAGGTGCTTTCTGCCGCCGCTGATCGCTCCTGCCAGCACCGGGCCGATCAGCGCCAGCACCGGGCCGATATTGGGCACGAATTGCAGAATCGCGCCCAGAGCCGCCCACAATGGCGCCCATGGCACATGAATGATGCTCAGGCCGATGTACCAGATGGCGCCCACGATGACAGCGTCGTAGGTCTGGGCCACAATCCAGCGGCGAAGGGCTCCGCCGGTTATGTGCACGTGATCGCGCAGGTCCATGGATTCGAGTCCCACAGTCTTGAATGCTCCGCTTACCCGGTTCTATTCATCGGCGGAGGCCCGCAGAATTCTCCCACCTGCTTAGGGTACGCCTAAGCAGGCCGTCGGGTTCCGTACTTGCGAGGCAACAGGATTGCCCCGCTCTCCGTGCTAGACTCGGGTTTAGAGATACCCACGAGAGGGCAAATTCCATGAAATTTGGCGTGCTGGTGTTCCCCGGCTCGAATTGCGATCAGGATGCCTATTGGGTGGTATCGCATGTCGCCGAGCAGCCGGTCACATTCCTCTGGCACGAGTCGCATGATCTGGAAAATTGTGATGCCGTAATCGTGCCTGGTGGCTTCGCTTACGGCGATTACCTGCGTACCGGCGCCATCGCTCGCTTCGCGCCAATAATGGAAGCGGTGCGCAAGTTCGCGCAACGCGGCGGCCTGGTGATTGGCATCTGCAATGGATTTCAGATTCTTTGCGAATCAGGACTCTTGCCCGGAGCCCTGATGCGTAACGTCGGCCTGAAGTACGTTTGTAAGCCGGTGCAGGTGCGCGTCGAGAGCACCGACACGCCGTTTACCAACGCCTGCCGCCAGGGTGAGGTGCTCACTATTCCCATCGGCCACATGGACGGCAACTATTTCTGCGATCCGCCCACGCTGGAGACTCTGAAACACGAGCAGCGCGTTATCCTCCGTTACTGTTCTCCCGCTGGAGAGATCACGCCGGAATCCAATCCCAACGGCTCCCTGGATAACATTGCCGGTATCTGTAATGAGGGCCGCAACGTGCTGGGCATGATGCCGCATCCCGAGCGGGCCAGCGAGCGGGAACTGGGCGGCACCGATGGCAGCAAGATGTTTCATTCCATGACCGCGGCCCTGATCGGCAAGTAGCGCGAACGGGTTCACTCATCTCAAAGTAGCCGATCGCCGCCAAATCCATAAGCCTGCAGAGGAAAATTTGCCGCGAACGAGCCCGCATACCTGTCGGCGAACATAGTCCAGATCATCGTTTCGCACAGCGGGCCGCCTCCGGGGTGTGGCCGGCGCACGGTGGCTTCGTGTACATAGCCCAGCTTGCGCGGCACCGATGCGCTGCGATCGTTGCCCGTTACCATGTGAATTTCCACGCGCTGGACTTTGTCTACCTCGATTGCTACCCGGGTGAGTGCGGCCGAAGACTCCGTGGCCAGTCCCTGTCCGATGCTGTCGGAACGTATCCAGTAGCCGATTTCGCGAGCATCGATTCCCACCCGGTTATGCAGGCCGGTACCACCCAGAACGCGAGCTTCGCCGCGATCGAATACGCCGTAGATGAAATCGAGCCCCAAATCAAAATCGCCGCGCCAACGCCGGATGCGTTCGTACTTGCGCTCCAGCGGTTCGGGTTCATTCTGCGCCCATGGAAGCCAGGGGCGCAGATGATCTACGCTGCTGTCAATGGCCTCCTTGAGTTTTGGCGCGTCTGCCGGTTCCCAACAGCGGATTACCAGGCGCGAAGTTACGATGCGGTACGCGGGTCCCATCGCCAACGATTATCAGCGTCGGCCTGCCCTGCCGCAACCGGGCCGCTAACTGCCCAATTCCACGGAAGAGATGAGGGCGATAGTCCTGAAGCAAGGCGTGGAAAGAACTGTATCGGTAGTGCTGTTTAGGGTGTTCCGTACAATTGCCGGTACACCTCGGCGTTGCGCAGGATGGCCTGCACGTATTCACGTGTTTCCGTGAAAGGAATGGATTCTACGAACTCAGGCGGTTCCTTGAAACTGGCGTTTGCCGTCCAATCCTGTACCCGGTCGGTGCCGGCGTTGTAAGCGGCCAGCGCGTACTCCACATTGCCGTTGTAACGATCGAGCAGTTCGCGGAAATAGCGCGTTCCCAATTGCAGATTCGTATTCGGGACCAGTAGCAGACTGGCCGAATAGTGGCGCACGTGCTGTTGTCGCGCCAGGGTACGGCCCACGCTGGGTAACAACTGCATCAGCCCCCAGGCGTTAGCGTGCGACACGGCGCCAGGATTGAATTCCGACTCCTGCCGGATGAGCGCCGCCACCAGGAAGGGGTCGAGACCGTTGCGCAGCGCATTGTTCTTCAGCTGCGTCCAGTAGGGGCGCGGGAACAACGCCTGCCAGTAGGAGCGCGGCATAGCGTCAAGATCATAGGAGAAATAATCGGGTGCGATGTGCTTGACCAGTTCGATGGCCAGGTTGTATTGCCCGGAATCCTGATACAGATCAACAATCTTGTTGGTTGCCCAGGTAGCTGGCCCTTGTGGAGCCGCAGCCGCCTGCAATTCCCGTACAGCAAAGCTGGTAAAGCCGCCATTTTGCAGCAACAGCGCTTTCTCGATGCGTACATCATCAGGGGCATCATCGGAATTCCCCAGGTTGGGCGGCAGACTAGCCGGCGGAATTTTCTCCAGCAATGGATCGGGAGGCGGGTCGCCCGCCATTCCAATCTGCTTGATGCGCTGCCGCGCCAGCCCGGCGTAGTAGTAACTGGAAAAACGATCCGTAAGCTTCTGGTAGTAGGACCGCGCTTTGCCGAGGTCCTGGTCCTGTTCCGCCAACCGCGCCCGCCAGTAGAGGGCCGCCGGCACCTCAGGAGATCCTGGGTACCGCGCGATCTGCTCCTCCATCTCTTTCTTGGCCTCATCGACGCGGTTCTGGCGCAAACTCAGCCAGGCAGCCTTCCAATGCGCATAATGGGCGCGCGGGCTGTCAGGAAAACGCTGGTCCAGCTCACGGTAGAAATCAATGGCCTTGTCGTAATCGTGTTGCAGCAGGCAGACGTTGCCGGCCAGCAGCAAGCCGCGGTCGAACCATACGCTTGTGGGCGCCGCCTGGCGCAAATCCGAAACCAGTTTTTCTACCTGGTCCTTGTCGTTGGCGGCGCGGGCTATTTCCATTAACTCAAATAGTCGCTCGGCATTGACTTCGGAACTGGCTCCTGAGATCGACTCCAGCATTTTCTTGGCATCACGGTCCCTGCCGTCATGGTGCAGGGCCATCCCAAGATCGAGCTGAACCGCGGCGCGTTCGTTGTCTGGAGCACCAGGCAGCAAGGATTGATACTCATTGACGGCGTCGCCATAATGCCTCGCCAGCAGCAGATTGTTGGCACGCATTTTACGCTCCGCGAAGGTGGGGACAGGGACAACCGCCGCCGGCAGCTTCTGCAAATCGCTGTTGGCGGCATCGGCTTCAGGAGCAAGCGGCATGGCGTAATAAAGGCGGTGGAGAATCTCCGCTCCTTGCGCCGTTTCACCCGCGGCGATGTAGGCTCTCCCCAGGGCCAATTCCACGTCGGAGCGCACTGGTTTGCGGTGCCGCTGCAGTAATGTCACCGCCTCCTGCGGGCGCTTCTCGGCTACCAGAGCGTTGGCGTAGATAACAGCGGCATCAACAGCAAACAAAGAGTCCGGATACTTGTTCTCAAACTTGTTCAAGGCTTTGACCACGCCGCCGGCATCCCCGCGCGCCCCATACGCCATGGCCAGGAAATAGTCGACATAATCAGCCAGTTCACCCGCCCGTGGCTGAGCCCGTTTCAGGGCGGGAATGGCTTTAGCGTAATCATGGTCGAGAATGTGGGCGTAGCCCAGGGCCAGCCAGGCAAGGGCCGCCTCGTCCGTGCCCGCATGCCGCCGGGCATAAGCCTCCACGCCGTTGTAGGCGGCGCGTGTGCGGTCCTGCAGCAGCTGCCGCGCCATGGGCTTCAGGTCAGCGGAGGCTACAAAAGCGTGCGTGATGCGCCGCACTCGACGGGAGACTTTTTTCCGTTTCTTCGTTTTCGCTGCGCGCTTGCTATGCGCCTTTTTTTTGGACTTGATCTTGCGGTGGGCAGCGGTGGAGTTTTGATCCTGCGTAGGCAGTGGCGCGCCAAGGACGAGGGGACCGCCGTGTAAAGACAGCGCAACTACGAGTACCAGGCCCCGAATATTCAC
>DATGIY010000627.1:0-5683 GCA_035295475.1 Terriglobales bacterium | reverse complement strand
TGCTGGTTCATCTTGGCCGCACATTTGAAGCAGCGGACAAAGTCGATGAAATAGCCGGAAGGCCCAACCGCATTGATATCCACAATCACCAGATCGCCCTGGCGAATGATCTTATCGGTGGCCCAGCGGCGATACGGGCTGGTATTGCCCCCGGAGGCGACGATGATGTCGTAAATGATCTCGCAGCCGCGCTCCAGCATGAACTCGTGCACCTTGGCCTCAATCTCGCGCTCGCGCACGCCCGGTTTGAGCCATTCGTACTTGATTCTCCACATCGCAGCATCGCCGATGCTGGCCGCCTGCTTCAGCAGTTCGATTTCATCCCGTGTCTTGATCACCCGGGCTGCCGAGATCGCCGGCCAGGCATCAGTCAGGCTCAGCCCGCAGTTCTGAAACGCCTTCAGTGCCTGCCAGTCGAAATTATCAATGCCCACTCGTTCCTTGCGGTACCCGTTTTCCTGGAGCACATCCACCACGCTTTGCGCCATCCGTCCGGCCATGACCGGGACCGCGCCTTCCGCCCATTGCCAGGTGATGGCGGGGTTGATGCGGCCTTCCAGCCACGGCAGGTCAATTTCCGCGCAGTGCAGATCCGAACCTGCTGTCTCGAAAAGCACCGGCTCACCGCCGTTCGGCACGACGGCATAGCGGATATTGATGTTGTACTTCCAGTTGCCCTGGTAAGAGGCGGTGACATAGCGGATGTTGGCGCCGGCAAAAAGGACCACAGCGCCCAGGTCATGCGCGGTCATCTGCTCTCGCAGGCGCTGCAGGCGGTCCTGACGTAAGCGGGGAAAATCCACACGATGTTGCCAGTCCGCGCCGGTCTGACTATAAACCCGGCGAGGATCCCACTCGTGAGGCTTGCCGATGAAGCGAATGTCCATGTGCGAATTTCCCGCATCCTTTCGCAGTGCCTTGATGCCGTTTTTCAATGACTTCATGCGGTTAACCTCGAACCGGCGCTTCCGGCGTCTGTCCGGAATACGACCTCCAGGGCGGGTCGCCCCGCAGCTCTGGCTTCTGCCCAGCATCCTAGTTTGCCGCTGCCATCTTCGCCATTAATATGTTGATATGGTAGCCATAGGGTCTTATTATGGCTCGCTATGAACCCGGCCCCCGGTGCGAATCGTTCTGCCGAGAGAAGCAAGGGGCAAAGCAAAGCGGCTGTTCCCCTGCAAGGCTCCTTACCGCATGACATGGATTTGAAGCAGATTCGCTGCTTCGTGGCGGCTTACGAGGAAGGCAGTTTCAGCAAGGCCGCGCAACGAGAACATTGCACCCAGCCCGGTCTCAGCGTGTACATCCAGCGCCTGGAAACGCTACTGACGCACCGGTTGTTCGACCGCCAGGCCCGTGGCGTAACCCCTACCATCGCCGGCCGCCGTTTTTACGGCTACTGCACCGACGTTCTGCGCACAGTGGGTATCGCGCGGCAACAGATGCTGGAAATGGCGGGTAGCTTTGCCACACAGATCAACCTCGGCGTTCCCCCCACTTTGTTCAAGGGCGCTGTTTACCGCATGCTGCCTGATTATATGATTGCGCATCCTTTTGTGGAGGTACGCCTGGCGGAAGCCTACAGCGGCACGCTTACTGAGTGGGTCGTGTCCGGCGAGGTGGAGGCTGCAATTGTCACCCGTCCTCCGCTCCATCTCGGCCTGGAGTCGGTTCATTTCTTCCGCGATCGACTGGTTCTTGCCTCCCGTGGACGGGTGGCCGGGAAAAGGCAGCACGTGCGGCCCCGCGCCGCCAGTGAACTCAACAAGCTGAAACTTATCCTTCCCTCGCCTCGCCACAGTTTGAGGCAGATAGTTGAAAATGCCGCGGTGCAGTTGGGTTCCAGTGGTTCAGGCAGGATTTTGGAAATTGACGGCATGCTGGGCACCCTGGAAATGGTCCGCAACTCCGACTGGTCCACGGTGGTCGGCAGCACGGCCGTGATGCAGGACGTGAAACAGGGCAGGCTCGTGGCCGAGCCCATTTACGGCCCCGAGCTTTGGCTTGACTTTTACCTTATCCGCACCAAGGATGCGCTGCCCTCCGTGGCTTGCCAGGACTTTCTGGACCGGCTCAAAGCCACCCTTGACCAAGTCGTCCAAACCCACAGGCTCAGCTTAAGGGCACTCCACGGGCGAAGTGGCGCGAGATCAAGCCAGATCGAACTGTAATTCGCCCAACCCTTCCACCTTGCAGGCGATGTGGTCGCCGGCCTTGAGCCACACCTGCTTCTCCTTGGGATAGCCCAAGATCACGCCCTCCGGTGTGCCCGTGAAGATGATGTCGCCTGCGCACAGGGTCATGTGCCGTGAAATGTAGCTGATGATCTCGGCGCTGTTGAAAATGAAATCGTCGGTGTTGGAACTCTGGCGAAGTTCGCCATTGACCCGGCATTCGATTTTCAACTTATTCGGATTTACCTGGTCGGCAGTGACCATATACGGACCCAGGGGAGCAAACTGATCCGGCGTCTTGCCCACCAGCCATTGCCCGCCGGTATCGAACTGCAGATCGCGGGCGCTGAAGTCATTCCCGGTGCAATAGCCGGCCACATAGGAAAGCGCGTCCTGGGCAGTGACGTTCTTTGCCTGCTTACCCATCACGATCACCAGTTCAGTTTCGTAGTCAAACTTCTCCGCCACTTGCACGGGCAGCTTGATGGTCCGCTTGTGGGCGCTCAGCGCATTATTGAACTTGCTGAAGAGCACCGGTTGCTTGGGAATGGCCAGGTTGACCTCCTTGGCGTGGCGCCGGTAATTCAGGCCGATGCAGATGATTTTTTCCGGGCGGGTCACAACCGGGCCATATTCAATACTCTCCTCGCCGGTGAACGCGTCATTGGCAGCGGGGGAGTGCAGCGCCGCGTTCACCAACACATTCAGCCGGGCCCCATCGGCATTCTGTAGCAGATCATCCATGCTGGCCGGGGCCGGGACGTGCAATAACTCTGCAGCCCGTCGGACATCCAGAATCCCCCGGTCTGTCTTCACTCCCAGGCAGTATAGGCCCTGGCGGACCATGGTCAACAATATCAAGCCGGAGGCCATGCCGTGTTTCACACCGTTGAAACGTTGCCGGGCGTCTTGTTGAGTTTCGTTACCATTCCTCTTTTTTTTTATGGGCGTTGTAGTGCGTTTCAGAATGCCGGTTTTGTTTTCGTCCACTCCTTTTCCCCCAATCTGGCAGTTTGAGCAGCCGTCGAATTGTACTCGAGGTTCGGCGTTCGTCATGCGCAACGCTCACAAAAAGCGCTGTGTTAAGGTTCGCTTAAGGTTGGCGTGGGTGCGCTCTCCGCGCGAGGACCCACGCCTCTGGTTGACATGGCTTCGTCGTCCTGTATACCGTGTCGGGCGTGTCGGCTCAGAAAGCGTCCCGCCCCTCCACTCCCGCCGCTGCCGGTTTGATCATTGAGCGCGCAGGCGATGTCCTAAGTTTCACTCTGAACAATCCTCAGCATGGGAATGAAGTTACCGGCCTCATATTTGACGCCATGCTGGCGGAGCTTCACGCAGAATCGCACCGGCCGCGAGCGCGAGTATTGCGCATTCGCGCGCGAGGAAACATTTTCTGTACCGGACGCGAACGGGCCGGCCGCGACGCTGCCGGCATTCGCCGCGAAGCCGGGCGGCTGATTGAGGTTAAGCGTTGCCTGCGCATGTCACCATTGATCAGCGTCGCGGAAGTTCAAGGTGATGCCTTTGGGTTCGGCTTCGGGCTGGCTATCGTCTGCGACTTTGTTCTGGTCGCCGAAAGCGCAGCCTTAGGATTCCCGGAGATGCGCTCCGGACTACCGCCGTCGGCGATCATGGCCTACCTGGGTGAGTACGTCTTGCCCCGCTTTGCTTTTCCATTGGTGCTGTTTGGCGATGCGATTAGTCCGGCTCATGCGCTGCAAATCGGGCTCATTTCTCAGGTTTGCTCCAAAGATACCCTGCCTCGTGACGCCGATGCACTGGTTGAGCGCATTCTTCGCCTGGACGTGGGCGCTGTCCGCCGCTGCAAGGAGTTTTTTCTAGCCGCCCAGCAGAATAACTTCGCCAAGAACTGCCGCCTGGCTGCCCAGACGCTTACTCGCGACAGCCTGGCCGTGCTGAAAAAAGCGAAATGAACTCACTCCCACCGGTGAACGCGGGCGCCCGTCTGGATCGCCTCCCCATCTGCGCGTTCCACCGCCGCATCATGTGGCTGATCGGCGTGGGCATGTTTTTTGATGGCTTCGACATCTACGTCGCCGCGAGCGTGCTCGGAGCAACACTCAAAAGCGGCTTCTCCAGCCTGAGCCAGAATGCAGAATTCGTTTCCGTCACCTTTGTGGGAATGATGCTGGGTTCGTTCCTGACCGGATTTCTGGGCGACCGCTACGGCCGTCGCTTTACCTATCAGGGTAACCTTGCCATTTTTGGCCTGGCCTCCATTGCCAGCGCCTTCGCGCCTTCCATGAACGTGCTGATTTTGTTGCGCTTCGTCATGGGCGCGGGACTGGGGGCGGAAAATGTGGTCGGCTATTCCACCATGACCGAGTTTGTCCCCCCACAAGCGCGGGGAAAATGGCTGGGGGCGATTTCGGTTTTTGTGGTCGGTGGCTTGCCGGTCACCGGACTCCTAGGCACGCTCATCATCCCGCGCTTTGGTTGGCGGGTCATGTTCGTGCTGGGGGGAATAGGCGCGCTGGTAGTCTGGTATTTGCGAAAAGCGCTGCCGGAATCGCCGCGCTGGCTGGAATCCATTGGGCGCAGGGAAGAAGCAGAGGCTATTCTGCAAAGCGTCGAGCGCGAGGTCTCCCGCGCGGGCGAGACCCTTCCCCCGCCCGCGCCTCCTTCGCCAGCACCTTCCCGGCGTTTGGGGTCGCTGGTGGGTCCGGCCTTGCTCCCCCGCATGATCCTGGGGGCCACCACGCTGATTGTCATCAACACTCTCATCTATGGCTTTGTTACTTGGCTACCTACCTTCTTCGTCCAGGAAGGCCAGAGCATTGCCTCCTCGCTCAGTTACGCGCTGGTGATTTCTCTGGGTGCGCCGCTGGGCTCCGCTATTGGCGCCTACACCGCGGATTCCTGGGGACGGAAGCCCACCATCCTGGGGGCTTCGCTACTCACCATCATCATGGGCGCGATTTATCCCTTCGTCAGTCATCCGGCCGTTTTTCTTACCATTGGATTTCTGCTGATCATTCCCATTTATGTCCTGGTCACGTTGCTCTTCGCTATCTACATTCCGGAACTTTTCCCCACCGAAGTACGCATGCGAGCGGCAGGAATCTGCAATACATTCGGCCGCGGAGCGACCATCATCACCCCTTTTATCGTGGTCGCGCTTCTCCGCGCGCACGGAATCGGAGGCGTTCTCGGCTTTATGATTGCGTTGCTCGTGGTGCAGATCCTGGTCGTACTGTTCTTCGGCGTGGAACCCAAGCAACGCCGCCTGGAGGAGCTTGACTCAGAAGCGCCCGCACCATGCCAAACGGCCAGCACGCGCAGCTGACCGACTTGCTCTCCAGCGCTACTGTTTTTGATCAACCGTTAAATGCCTCCCGCAAGCATTCCCGGAGCTATATCTCGAAGCAATGGCTAACATACTCTATTATTATTTGACCCAAGCCCAATATGCGCGCGCCGGCCTTTTCACGACAGACCCTGGCAGCGTGCTGCCTCCGCCTCGCCGAAATATCGCAACCGGCCAAAGA
>DATGIY010000626.1:0-2469 GCA_035295475.1 Terriglobales bacterium | reverse complement strand
ATCCAGAACGTTCCCGATGGGCAATACAAAGTCACGGTATGGCATAACGGCAAAACCACCAGCAAGCCGGTAACGGTGGCCGGAAGTACCAAGCTGGACTTCGCTCTGGGCAAGTAGGTTTTCTCCTGGTGCAATCTTTCTCCTGATAGAGCAAAAGGCACGGACCCCAAGTCCGTGCCTTATTTTGTTGTTTCGTTATCGGCGATCCCCTGGAGAACGACTATGCAGCCATCCGCTTGATCGTCGTCCTGCGATCAATTTGACTCAGGAAGCTCGCTGGGCTAGCCTCAAAGGTTTGCTGGCGGCTCGCTGCCGCCACCCTAATATCGGGTTTCGAACCTGCCGCATCCATGAGATCCCACTGCAAGTTATTGACAGCGGTGCTTCTGGCGCTGATGACCGTACTCGCGCCTCGCACCATGAAGGCGGCCATGCAACCGGTGCACGCCGCCCACGCCATGGTGGTGAGCGTACACGGGCTGGCATCGCAGGCTGGGGTCGATATTTTGCGCCAGGGGGGGAATGCGGTGGATGCAGCCGTGGCCACGGGCTTTGCGCTGGCGGTGGTGCATCCGCAAGCCGGCAACATCGGGGGCGGCGGTTTCATGCTGGTGCGCCTGGCCGATGGCGCGGCCCACTTTATCGACTATCGGGAAAAGGCCCCGGCAAAAGCCACGCGCGACATGTACCTGGACGCGCAGGGCAACATTATTCCCGGCGCCAGCACCATCGGCTACAAAGCCATCGGCGTTCCGGGCTCGGTGGCCGGCATGGTCTATGCCGAAAAGAAGTACGGCAAGCTGAAGCTGGCGGAAGTGATGGCGCCCGCCATTCGTTTGGCGCGCGACGGTTTCCCCTTGAGCTGGGCGGAAGCGGATGAGATGCGCGACCCGGAGCTGGCGAAGTTTCCCGCCTCCCGGCATATTTTTCAGCGCGACGGCAATTACTACCAGGCGGGCGAAATCTTCCGTCAGCCGCAGCTCGCGGCGACGCTGGGAAAAATTGCCGCCAATCCGGATGACTTCTATCACGGCGACATGGCGCGGCAGATTGCGAGTGCTGTCGAGCAGGGCGGAGGTTTGATCACTGCCCAAGATCTGGCTCGTTATGAGGTGAAAGAGCGCTCTCCCATTCACGGCACCTATCGTGGATACGAGATCATCAGCGCTCCGCCCCCATCTTCCGGAGGCATCGCTCTGGTAGAGGCGCTCAAAATCCTGGAAGGCTATGATCTGAGCGCCCTGGGAAGCCATTCCGCGGAGGCCATTCATCTGACCGTGGAGGCTTTTCGTCGCGCCTTCTTTGACCGCGCCGAATTTCTGGGTGATCCTGATTTCGCCCAGATTCCCGTGGCCCAGCTGGTGGACAAGAAATATGGCCGGGCGTGGCGGGCCTCGCTCAACCCGCACCATGCCAGTGACAGCCGGCAACTGAAGCGTCCTGCGGAATTCCTGGAACTCGAGCGCTATGCCCGCCAGCATGCCCAACCGTTGGCGGTTCGTGAACCCGAGCACACCACCCATTACTCAGTCGTCGATGCCGAAGGCACCACCGTATCGGTTACCACTACGTTGAACGACAGCTTCGGTTCACGCGTCACGGTGCCTGGATTGGGATTCTTGCTCAACGATGAGATGGACGACTTTACCTCCAAACCGGGCGCACCCAACCTCTATGGTTTGATTCAGAGTCCCAACAACGCCATTGGGCCGGAGAAGCGGCCGTTATCGGCCATGACGCCCACCATCGTACTCAAGGACGGCAAACTGTTTCTGGTCCTGGGCTCGCCGGGGGGACCGCGCATCATCACCACGGTGGCCAATATTCTGATGGGGGTGGTGGATTACGGCATGAATATCCAGGAGGCGGTGGATGCGCCGCGTTTTCATCACCAGTGGATGCCGGACACGGTGTATCTGGAGAAGGGCTTCTCGCCGGACACGATCAAGCTGCTTCAGGATATGGGCCACAAGCTGACAGTGCAGGGGTACTGGAGCGATGGCGAATGTATTGAGATTGATCCCCAAAGCGGCGAGCGTTGGGGAGCGACCGATGTGCGCAACGTGAGCGGTCAGGCGATTGGCTATTAACTCTATTTCACCGCCGAGACGCCGAGGCCGCCGAGAAATTTAAACGACGGCGATGATCGAGCCGTCGAGTCGCGAACTTCGCAAGAAATCTGAAATAATGAATGCGTAGTTTTCGGCGTTGTCTGCGTCTTGGCGGCAGATTTTGTTTTTCGGCTATAGGGAAGAATAAATGCAAAACGCGATGTCCACCTACGTGTATGTGAAGCAGCGGCTGCACCCGGGCCTGCTGGATGCATTGGTGCGCGGCGGAGCGCAAGCGATCGAGATTTTTGCCGCGCGGCAGCATATGGACTACGCCAACCGCAAGCAGCACGTGCGGGAAATTGCCGACTGGTTCCGCACCTCGGGCGTACCGCTCAACTCGGTGCACTCGCCGATG
>DATGIY010000625.1:0-2327 GCA_035295475.1 Terriglobales bacterium | reverse complement strand
GTCGCCGTTGGTGGCGGTCTGGCTGATGGTGGGATTGCAGACCGGATTGGTCAGATCGGCGTCCCACTCCACCCAGTCGCAGTCTCCATTGATCTGGTAAAGCTTGTGCGACGTGCCCGGAATATAGGTGATGGTGGGCGAGCCCGCATGGGCGCTTATTACCGCCAGCAGCAGCGTGGTTGCGATCATTAAGGCGCGCTTCATCTCATAGCCTCCTTCGAGCCCCAAGGCAAAATCACGACCGGCGGAGAACCGGCGCGGTGGACTGCGCTGAAAGTTACAGAAGCTGGTGAGGGAGTAGCTCGGTTTCAGGCGGGCCCCAGACTGATCGCCAATCCGAGGAACAGATTTATACACTAAAGTGGCGTGGCGGGGGAAGGGTGAAAGCCCCCCAGGCACAGTCGCCAGGTCGCCCGGCCTCCGCTATCACCGACGCCGGTGACGCGCATCGCTGCCCCCCCGACCTCCCAGTCCCTAGAATGGCTCGCATCTTATTGTTCCCGAACTGGAACCGAAGGGAGAGTCCATCCATATGCGACTTTCCTGGTATCTCGTCTTGCTTCTCGGGCTACTGCCGCGGGCGCAGGCACAAACTCAGCTGCGGCCGGCGGTTGACCCGAGGATCGGCCGCGCAAATTTCGCTGCGCCGACGCTGACTGCGCTCGCCTCGCGAGCCGGCTACATCGTTGCCGGCAAAGTGATTCGGGTGCAGCGCATCCCGCCCCAGGAGAGCGGCGGCATCGCCACCGTCCGCGCCACTTTGCAGGTGGAGCAGGCGCTGAAAGGCGTGCGCGCCGGAACGCGTTTCACCTTCACGCAATGGGCCGGTGCCGGCCAGGATTATCGCGAGGGGGAGCGCGTGCTTCTCTTTCTTTATCCCCGAAGCAAAGCCGGACTGAACAGCCCGGTCGGCGGGGACTGGGGAAGGTTCCAGCTCAACGCCGGCAACGTGGTGCTCGGCCGGGCGCGCGCGCGAGCCTTCTTCGGACAGGCCACGCTTTCCTTGCCCGCAAGCCAACCGGCGACTCCCTTGCCCGAAGTCATGAGTCTCGCGGATTTCACCGCGCAGGTGAAGAAAGCCATTCCGAGGCCGGCGCGATGAGAATCACTCTTGTCACGATGGCGCTGATGCTGGCGATGCCGGCCGTGGTACTGGCGGGTGGGCCGCTCTATGTCGCGGGGGTCAGCGAATTTCAGCAAGGCACGGCCGGAACTCCGCTCACCTGGCGTGACGGCGCCGTGAGCTACTACACCGACCAGGGTGATCTCAGCCCGCTGCTGCCGCAGGACGCCGCCAATGCCTTCGTCGCTGACGCTTTTTCCCGCTGGACCGCGATTCCGACTGCCGCCATCACCGTCTCCCGCGACGGCGCGCTGGACGAAGACGTAAATGGCAGCACCGTGACGGTGGTGAACGGCACTGTGGTGCTGCCCGCCGATATCCAGCCGGGCGCGTCGGGCAAGCCGGTGGCCATTGTTTACGACGCCGGCGGCGCGGTCACCGAAGCGCTGCTCGGCGCGGGGGCGGGCGCTCCGGAGATGTGCAGCGTCAATTCGGTGTTCAGCCGTGCCGACATGTTCACGGCCGACGCTCACTTCGCCCACGCGCTGGTCATCCTCAACGGCAACTGCGCTCAAACCTCCGCGGATCTTTCCGTCCTGAAGTACAAGCTGGTGCGGATCCTGGGTCGGGTGCTGGGACTGGGCTGGTCGCAGGTGAACGACAACGTGTACACCACGATTTGGCCCACCTCCGACGACCTCGCCGGTTTCGCGCTGATGCATCCGCTCGAGCCCGAGTGCGCGGGCCCCATTACCGGCTGCCTTCCCAACCCCGACCAGCCGCGCATGGATGACCGCGCCGCCCTGTCGCGGCTCTACCCGGTGACGGAGTCGAACCTGGCCCTTTTTTCCGGCAAGCAGCTCTTCGCCGCCAATACCGCGCGCCTCTCCGGCAACGTGTACTTCGACGATGGCCACGGCTCGCCGGGGCGTCCCATGCAAGGCGTCAACGTCGTGGCGCGCTGGATTGATCCCGTGACCGGCTTGCGATCGCGAGAGTACGCGGCTTCCAGCGTGAGCGGCTTCCTGTTTCGCGGCAATGCCGGCAATCCCGTCACCGGTGACCTGGACGGTGACGGCGACCGCCTGGACCGCTTTGGCGCCGCTGATTCCGCCTTGCAGGGTTACTTCGATCTTGCGGGCCTGGAACTTCCCGCGGGCGCAACCCAGGGCTCGTACGAGTTGTCGGTCGAACCCGTGGACCTTGACTACTGGGGCTTGGCGGCTGTGGGCCCGTATCTTTCGGGCGCGGTGAAGCCGTCAGG